>DRHE01000258.1 GCA_011049745.1 Spirochaetales bacterium
AACCAGCCGGTGGACTTTGCAACTGATAACCGGAAAACTCTTACGGGACTAAAATTGGTGAGAACCCGTCTTGGCGATAAAGATGAATCAGGGAGAAGACGCCCTGTAGAGATTCCCGGTTCAGAGTGGCTGCTCGATATCGATGTGGTAGTGGAAGCGATCGGCAACAAGGCTGTTGATGATTCGCCGGAGTGGTATCCACAGGTAAAGGTTGATCGCGGGAAGCTTATTGAGGTAAACCCGGAAAGCGGAGAGACTTCAGTGAAGGGTATTTTCGCCGGCGGCGACATTGTTCGCGGCCCGGCCCTGGTTGTCGAAGCAGTTCAAGATGGTAAAAAAGCGGCTGCGGCTATCCGGGAATACCTGTCATGAAGAGAATAGTGAGTAATAGGAGGAATTATTATGTCCACAAATAATGTTGATCTTTCAATAGATTTTTGCGGGATCAGGTTCAAGAACCCCTTCCTGCTCTCATCCTCACCGGTTTCCAATACCGCTGAAATGGTAGCACGCGCCTTTGACGCCGGCTGGAGCGGAGTAGTCTACAAAAGCCTGGGTACAGACCGTATCAAGATTATTCATCCTTCACCGCGCATGAATGCCTATAACTACGGCAGCAAGCAGCTTATCGGGCTGCAGAATGTAGATCAGATAACGGACCGCGCCTTAAAGGATAATCTCCTGGATATTCTCTATCTGAAGAAGCATTACCCCGATCATATTGTTATTTCCAGCATTATGGGTTTTTCCGATGACGAGTGGGTCTACCTGGCCAGGGCTTCCGAGGATAACGGGGCTGATATGGTTGAGCTGAACTTTTCCTGCCCCCACATGACGGTGGAAGGCGCCGGCGCCAGGGTAGGGCGGGCCTTCCATTTAATTGAAAAATTCACCGCCTCGGTAAGGGAAGTGGTCTCCATTCCGATTATTGCCAAGATGACCCCCAATATTACCGACATGACTGAACCCGCTCTCTATGCTAAAAAGGGCGGTGCCGATGCTATTTCCGCTGTCAACAGTGTGGCCGGACTTTCAGAGATCGGTCTCGATGACTGGACACCAAAGCCGAATGTCTTTGGAATCGGCGCCAGGAGCGGTTATACCGGTCCGGCCATCAAGCCTATTGGTTTAAGATTTATCTCTGATCTGGCCCAGTGTGAAGAACTGGACCTGCCCCTCTCCGGAATCGGCGGTATTGAAACCTGGATAGATGCCCTGGAATACCTGCTGGTGGGCTCTTCCACCATTCAGGCAACTACGGGGATCGCTCACTACGGTTACCGGATTGTGGAGGATATGATCGAAGGGCTCTCCGATTACATGACCGAGAAGTCCATTGCCCGGGTAGCGGACCTGGTTGGTAAAGCGCTTCCCAATCTGAAAGAGACCGATGCCTTTGACCTTGAACGCCAGGGTGTTACCCAGTATGATTTAGATAGATGCATAGGCTGCGGTCAATGCTATACCGTGTGCCACGATGCTGCAGGCCAGGCGCTGGAGTGGGATGCGGAAAAGCGCCGGCCCAAACTGATCGAGGATAAGTGCTTCAGCTGCATGGTGTGCAGTTTCGTCTGCCCGATTCCCAATCTGATTACCTATAAAGAGATGCCCAAATCCTGGGAAAGGGAGGATGTGGCCAACGTGGGCCGGGAATTGATCAGTGAATTGAAATATGAGCCTTATAAAGCAAAAGTTTAAGTAAGGAGATAAATGATGAGCGTATTAATCAAAGGTGGTTTGGTAGTCACCGCCACCGGCAGTTACACTGCCGATGTCTATGTGGAGGGTGACAGGATCAAGCAGATCGGCGCTAACCTGGAGGTTGAGGCCGATGAAGTGGTGGAGGCTGCCGGCAAATACGTACTTCCCGGAGCAATAGACCCTCATACACATCTGGCCATGCCCTTTATGGGAACCTATTCCCAGGATGATTTTGAAACAGGCACGATTGCCGCTGCCTGCGGCGGGGTTACCTCGGTGGTTGACTTTGATCTTCAGGCCAAAGGTGAATCCCTGCTGGAGGCGATTGAACGAAAAAAGGGTATCGCCCTGGGTAAGGCGGTAATAGATTTTTCCTTCCACCCGGCTATACTAGATCCCCGGCCCGAGATAATCGATGAGGTGAAGAAGGCGGCCCAGGAGTATGGGACGCCAAGTTTCAAGATCTTTATGTTCTATGATTTCAGGGTAGATGATTACACCATGATCAGGCTGCTTGAGGAAACCAGGAAACATGGCGGCCTGGTGCAGGTCCATGCCGAGAACTTCCATATGATCCAGCGTATGAATGAGATATTTGAAAAAGAGGGTAACTTAAGCCCCTGGTATCATGCTAAAGCACATGCTGTTATTGCCGAGGAAGAGGCTATCGATCGGGCAGGCAAGATGGTGGAGATGACAGGTTCCCGCATCTATATTGTGCATCTTTCCTCCAGGGAGGGCCTTTGGAAGGTTAGGAGATTCAGGGATCGCAACATTGATGTCTATGCAGAAACCTGCCCCCAGTACCTGACCCTGAATGAAGAGCGCTATAAGGAGCCGGACTGGAATGGGGCCAAGTATGTTATGTCTCCACCTTTAAGAAGTCAGGACCTGTCTCTTATACACATCTGACGCTGCCG
>DRHE01000259.1 GCA_011049745.1 Spirochaetales bacterium
ACCTTACGCTCTCGATCCCTGGGTGTAAAGGCCTTATTTCCCATGGACTCCTCTTTTTTCCGCCGCCCCTCCAGTTCTTTATCAGACAACTCCACTTCAATAGTACGCGCAGAAATATCAATTGCTATGATGTCGCCCTCCTCCACCAGGGCAATGGCGCCCCCGGCTGCGGCCTCGGGTGAGACATGACCTATGGAGAGCCCTGTGGTTCCTCCTGAAAACCGCCCGTCCGTTACCAGGGCGCACTCCTTACCAAGATGTCTGGATTTGATATAGGAAGTAGGATAGAGCATCTCCTGCATGCCGGGCCCGCCTTTTGGCCCTTCAAAGCGGATAATTACTACATCACCGGCTTTTACCTTACCTTCCAGGATCCCTTGGCACGCCATCTCCTGGGATGAAAAAACTCTTGCTGTTCCTTTAAACTTGAATATTGAGGAATCGACACCTGCAGTTTTTACTATGCATCCCTTCTCGGCTATGTTGCCGTAAAGAACCGCAAGCCCGCCGTCAGGATAATAGCAGTGATCAATATCCCTGATACAGCCCTTCTTCCTGTCCGAATCCAGCTCTTTGTACATCTTGCCTTGAGAGCCCATAACAAGGTTGCGCCCGGCTCCCCCGGGTGCGCTTTTATACATTTCTATGTATTCAGATCCAGCCTCACTACTTTTAATATCACAAACCGCAAGAGCCTCTTTCAGTGTCATCCCATCCACCCTGTTAACTGATGAATCAATGAGTCCTGCCCTATCAAGCTCAGCCAGTATACCCATAATACCGCCTGCGCGGTTAACATCCTGCACATGATAATCCGAGCTGGGAGCCACTTTGCAGAGACAGGGTATCTTCCGTGAAAGCCTGTCTATATCCGCCATTGTAAAATCCACACCGGCCTCATAGGCAATTGCCAGAAGATGAAGCACTGTATTTGTAGATCCACCCATTGCAATATCTAATGCCATAGCATTCATAAAAACCGGCTTGGTTGCAATTGAACGGGGCAGAACCGAATCATCTTCATCGAAATAATACTGATTGACCATGCGGACGATTCCTTTTGCAGCTTTTTCAAATAGCCTTACCCTGTTTTTATGAGTGGCCACTACTGTTCCGTTTCCCGGCAGGGCCAGGCCCAATGCTTCATTCAGGCAGTTCATGGAATTGGCTGTAAACATGCCCGAGCATGAACCGCATGTAGGGCAGGCTGCTTTTTCCACTTCTTCTATTCTCTTATCCGATACCTGCTCATCAGCGCTCAATACCATGGCATCCACCAGGTCGTACATCTTATCTCCCACGACTCCCGCTTCCATGGGTCCGCCGGAGATAAAGATGGTTGGGATGTTCAGCCGCATGGCAGCCATAATCATACCCGGGGTGATTTTGTCACAATTGCTGATACATATCAGCGCATCAAGACAGTGAGCATTACACATATACTCGACACTGTCGGCAATAAGCTCCCGTGAAGGAAGGGAGTAAAGCATTCCGCCATGGCCCATAGCAATGCCGTCGTCTATAGCAATAGTGTTGAACTCCGGGGCAAAATATCCCTCTTTTTCAATTATCTTTTTAACTTCCTGGCCTATCGTGTGCAGATGAATATGACCGGGCACAAGCTGGGTAAAAGAATTGGCTATACCGATTATCGGTTTTCCAATCTGTTCTTCTGTTATACCGTTTGCCCTCCAGAGACTTCTGGCCCCGGCCATTCTCCTCCCTTTAGTGGTTGTATCGCTTCTCAAGGTAATTGCCATAGAGTATCTCCTTACCTGATTTCTTATTTATTCCATTTCTCCGGCCTTAAAGATCTTACAGCGGCGCCTGCGCGCCACATCTCTGAATCATGTATCTCTTTAAGCTCCACATCCAGTTTCTCCTGATAATCCGAAGCGCTGTTTGCCTTCAAAACGATCTCTGTTTCCCTGCCTGAGACAACCGATTCATAGAGCTCTCTAAAAAGCCCGATTACAGATGCTTTGAACCTGGGTTTCCAATCCAGGGCCCCGCGCTGTGCGGTGGTACTGCAATTTGCATACATCCAGTCCATGCCATCCTCACCTACCAGCCTGATAAGACTCTGGGTCAGCTCCTCTACGGTCTCATTGAAAGCCTCGCTGGGCGTGTGGCCATGCTCCCGTAAAACATCGTACTGGGCCTCCATAACCCCTGCCATAGCTCCCATAAGAATACCGCGCTCACCGGTTAAGTCACTGTAAACTTCCTTCTCAAATGTTGTAGGAAACAGATACCCTGAACCAATTGCAATTCCTACAGCCAGGGTACGCTCTTCAGCCCTGCCGGTAAAATCCTGAAAAACTGCATAACTTGAATTTATGCCGCTGCCTGCAAGGAAGTTTTTCCTCACACTTGCTCCCGAGCCTTTGGGCGCGACCAGAATAACATCTATATTCTGTGGAGGAATGACCTCGGTCTGGTCCTTGTAGACTATTGAAAAGCCATGTGAAAAATACAATGCATCTCCCTCATTAAGGCAAGACTTCAGAGCCGGCCATACAATCTTCTGCCCGGCATCTGAAACCAGGTACTGAATGATGGTCCCTTTCTTAGCCGCTTCCTCAATAGGAAACAGTGTTTCCCCGCGAACCCAGCCGTCTTTCAATGCCTTGTCCCATTCTCTTTTGAAATCCGGAGACTGGCCAATAATTACCTTAAAGCCATTGTCCCGCATATTAAGCGCCTGCGCCGGCCCCTGGACGCCGTATCCGATTACAGCTATAACCTCATCCTTTAATACTTCTTTAGCCTTTTCCATGGTAAACTCTTCACGCATAACAACATCTTCCAGCACACCACCAAAATCAATTTTAGCCATAATAATACTCCTTTGTCTTTTATAAATGATTATGGCCTATTTTTATTGTTGAATAAAGTGCTATTTTTGCTATATAGTATTGCAATTAACGCAATATAAAAAAATAATATGAACTATCGAACACTGGAGCTTTTCCTGCACCTTGCAAAGACCCTTCATTTCGGAAAAACAAGCCGGGCATGCTACATAAGCCCTTCAGCCCTCAGCAGAACCATTCAACGGCTCGAAGAAGAGATTGGCCACAAACTTTTCTTGAGAGACAACAGATCAGCACAGCTTACCACCATAGGAGTGAAGTTCAGGCATTATGCTCAAGGTGTTATGGATGACTGGAAGCAGTTCCATAATTCGCTGATGAAGGAGGATAAGATCCTTTCAGGAGAACTGCGCCTTTACTGCTCGGTAACAGCTTCGTATACCGTATTAACCGATCTTTTCAGACGCTTCCGGCTGAAATATCCGGCAATTCACATAAGGCTCGAGACCGGAGATGCAGCCGGCTCAATTGAACGGGTTCAGGATGGCATGGCAGACGTGACAGTGGCAGCATGTCCCAAAAAACTGCCGGTAAACCTGCTTTTCAAGACAATAACAAAAACCCCCCTGGTATTCATTGGGCCGGTTGTTCCCTCGGATGTTACTTCCCTGACAGAGAGGAGTGATATCCCATGGAAAGAGGTTCCCATGATTCTTGCAGAGCAGGCCCTATCCCGGAAAAGGGTAAATGGCTGGTTCGCAAAAAAGGGTATTAAACCCAATATATATGCCGAAGTAGCCGGCCACGAGGCAATTCTCTCCATGGTCCGCCTTGGGTGCGGAGTTGGCGTTGTTCCTAAACTCGTGCTTGAGAAAAGCTCACTGAAAGAGGAGCTTCGAATACTTGATGTAAAGCCGGCTCTCAAGCCATACTCAGTGGGGTTATGCCTGCACAAGAACAGGCTTGCTTCGCCCATTGTGCGGGCTTTCTGGAATATCATTGAGGATACAAATAATGACTGAAACTTATCATCGAATTATGCATCGTGACTCACGAAATTTGAACTTTATCGAATCCGGCAGTGTTGATCTTATTGTCACCTCTCCTCCGTATCCTATGATCGAGATGTGGGATGAAACGTTCACAGAGCTGAACCCGGTAATTAAACATGCATTGTCAGAGGAAGACGGATATAAGGCATTTGAGCTTATGCACCTTGAGCTCGATAAAGTCTGGTCTGAACTTTACCGGGTTCTGCGAAGCGGGGGTATTATGTGTATCAATATCGGTGATGCTACCCGTTCACTGGGAAAAAGATTCCGCCTATACCCGAATGGAGCAAGAATACTGTCAAAGCTCGTACACTTAAAATTTGATGTCCTGCCCAAAATACTATGGCGCAAGTCAACAAACTCTCCGACTAAATTTATGGGATCAGGCATGCTCCCTGCCGGCGCTTATGTAACTTTAGAGCATGAGTACATACTCATTCTTAGAAAGGGAGAAAAACGGCCCTTTTTATCGGATACAGAAAAGAAGATCAGGCATGAAAGCTCTTATTTCTGGGAAGAGCGGAATAAGTGGTTTTCAGATATGTGGGAGTGGGATGTCGGGAGCGTTTCACAAGAATTGACTCAGGAAAGCTTAAGAGATCGAAGCGGAGCTTTTCCTTTTGAATTGCCGTACAGATTGATTAACATGTATTCCGTTAAAGGAGACTGCGTTTTAGACCCGTTTCTGGGCACAGGAACAACGAGTCTCGCAGCCTTGAGCTCCTGCCGCAGCAGCATTGGCATTGAAATTGATGAGGGATTTTCAAACATGATAGCTGAGTTGCTCTGCAGTTGTCTTGAACAGGCTAATTCCTATATTTCAGAAAGGCTGGCTCAACACACGCGCTTTATTGAGCAATATGAGCTGAAAAAAGGAAAACCGAAATATATAAACGAGACCTACGGTTTTCCTGTCATAACCAGGCAGGAATTAAAGCTGGGCTACAACTCTATTCAAAGTATTGAATTAAACAATTCAAAAAATGCGGAGACAATCCATGCTGTCTACTACGATGATCCTTCTGTTATTTGCAACCCGCAGTATACGCAGAAGGATCTGTTTTAAAACCTTTTACTTTATACACTCTTCTGTCGTACTGGACCTCATAGAAATTCCCCATGGGGAATTTCTACGGACCTTAGACAATTCTTGACAAACGGTAATACCAGGGTTATACTATTATTATGAAAACAGCAGTTTCTATACCAGATATATTGTTTGATATAGCAGAAAGAACAGCGCAACAACTAGGAATCCCTAGAAGTCAGCTATTTGCAAGAGCTCTTGAGGAATTCATTAAAAATCACCAAAAAGAAAATATTACAGAAAAATTGAACATGGTTTATTCTTCAGCTATTACAGATTCTAACTTATCTGAGATTGGGCTTGATACCCTCAGGAAGGCCACTCAAGATGATACGTGGTGAGCTCTGGTGGACTGATCTAGGAGTTCCTTACAGTTCAGAACAGGGTTTTAAAAGACCAACTCTAATAATCCAGGATGATTCTTTTAATAAAAGCAAAATACAGACCATCATAGTTTTACCCTTAACAACGAATTTAAATCTAATTGAAGCTCCAGGAAATGTTTATATTAAAAAAGAAGAGTCAAACCTATCTCGAGATTCAGTGCTCAATGTTTCACAAATCAGTGTTATAGATAAGACACGGTTAATAGAAAGAATCGGAAAATTGAGCAGAGGTCTCCTCCATGAAGTTGAAAATGGAATAAGACTTGTTCTTGGTCTTGGATAAACACACTGCCAATAACAAGGGAGTGCTTACCTTTGGCTCAAACAAATATTAGAGAACCGGTTCAAGTTCTCCAAGGAAAAACCATGAAAAAAACAATTTTATTAATTATCTTCTCTTTACTTACATACCTGAGTTCTGCTCAGAATATTGAACTCTTTCCCTTTTCAACCGCGGCAACTGATAATCTTTTTGCCGCAAAGGTCAACCCGGCTGCCTTAAGTTTCGGAAACGCCGGCGGCTTCGGTCTGTTAATCAATAATGACTTTCAAGCTCACCAGGATGAGTTCTCCCTCTTTTTCAATCTTACACATCTCGCATATATACTGGAACGGAATAGAGATAACTTCTTTCATACTGTTGCACTTTCCCAGAATATTATTAAAAATCTCTACCTGGGAAGCGCCTTTAACTGGACTGATACTGATCTCAGCAGATCCAATCAGACTCTATCCCTGTTAGCCAGGCCATTGGATTCCATATCTCTTTCAGCCCAGCTTTACAGGAGTTATGAAGCTGATGTTGAATATCTGCTGGGTTTTGCTTTGCGGCCCCTATTCTTTTCCGGCTACTTAAAGGATCGTCTAACATTAAGCGCAGATATAGCCTATAAAGAGGCGTGGCAGGATCCCAGCTTTACCCTGCAGAGTGAACTGGCTGACGGATTTTCCTTAAATATTGGTTATGATACCGGAGAGCAACGCTTCTGTCTGAATATTGAGATCGCCCTGCCTCATCTGCAGGCGGGAAGCATTACACCTTTCAACCAGGATTACCAGCCGAAACAGGGCTACTATTACCTTAATCTATCAGCAAAGAAGCGGCGCAGTATAATCATGCCCTCAGCAGAGTACTTCTTTGATTACAAACCGGGACCGAAAATTGTGGAGCAGAAAAGAGAAACCAGAATTGGACCCTTTTACCTGGTAAGCGGAGAAAAGACAATTTATGAGGTGCTTACCGAGATTGAAGAGCTCAGCAGGGATAAATCAGTCAAAGGGATCCTCTTTGAAAATCATAATTTACTGACATCCTATGCCGGTCTGCTGGAGATCAGAGAGGCTCTGCAGGAGTTTAAAGCGACAGGGAAAAAGATAGTGTTTTACTATGAGCAGGCAAACAATCTTAATTATACCCTGGCTGCTTCAGTGGCCGATAAGATCTATCTCCATCCCCAG
This sequence comes from Spirochaetales bacterium, assembly GCA_011049745.1. Classification (GTDB taxonomy): domain Bacteria; phylum Spirochaetota; class Spirochaetia; order SZUA-6; family DRHE01; genus DRHE01. The sequence continues at coordinate 6,800 of DRHE01000259.1, forward strand.
GGTTCCATTGATTTAAGCGGTTTTTCCATATCACTTCCCTATTTTAAGGATTTACTGGCGGAACTGGGAATAGAGGTAATAAACTTCAGAAGCCATGATTATAAAAGCGGCGGAAACATCCTTTCCGAATCCTCAATGACAGATGAAGAGCGGCAGGCTTTAGAAGAGCTCATTGCCGCATTCCATAAACAGGCAGTAGATATGATTAATACGGGCAGGTCGGATAAGCTCAGTAAACCAGTTATAGAAATTATAGATGATGGTCCCTATATGATCGCCGGCAGAGCGCTTGAAGCCGGCCTGGTTGATGAACTTATCTACCAGGATCAGGTTGAAGAAAAGATCAGGGGATTATTCTCTATTGACGGAATTGTTGATCATCGCGGTGCTCCGCCGGTACGTTCTGACTGGAGTGATGAACCAACCTCAAAGATAGCCCTTATTCAGGCTACAGGGAGTATCCATCCTGGTAAAAGCCGTCTGGGAGTGTCCATCGGCTCAGAGAGTCTTGCCCGGGCCATTAGAAAGGCCAGGCAGGATAATTCGATTGAGGGAATTATCCTGCGGGTGGACAGCCCCGGGGGTTCTGCCCTGGCTTCCGATGTTATAGCCCGGGAGCTTGGCTTGTGCCGCAGCGGTTATCAGGCAAAACCTGTAGTTGTCTCCATGGGCGGAGTAGCTGCTTCCGGTGGTTACTATATTTCCTGCCTGGCAGATAAGATCATTGCCCAGCCGGTAACCATAACCGGCTCAATTGGGGTTATCGGCCTTACCTTTAACCTGGAAGAACTCTTTGAGAAGATCAAGGTCAACTGGTCCACTATTAAAGCCGGCAAACATGCAGACCTGGGGGTTCTGCACCGGCCCATGAGTGAAGAAGAAAAAGATATTATCAGGGAATGGATCGCCCATATATATCAAAGCTTCACCGAAATTGTTGCTGAGGGCAGAGACCTTGATATTGAAAATGTGCACCGGATTGCCCAGGGACGAGTCTGGTCAGGGGCTGAAGCTCAAAAAATCGGCCTGGTAGATGAACTTGGCGGTTATAAAAAAGCAATTGAAGTTCTAAAAGAACTGGCTTCCATAAACAGAGATGTTGAACTGGTTGCTTTTCCCAGGAGAAGGGGGATAGCGCTTACCCTGGAAAGTTCACTGGTAAGTAAATATCTCAACATGGGAAACAAGAGCAAGCTGCCGGAAAGTTTTGATTCCCTACTGAAACTGGCGGAAGTTTATAGCCGATTTGGTGATGAAAGAGTTTTATTGATCCTACCTTATAAATTTAACTGGTAGATATTAGGAATTTTCCTCGTGTATGAATATTTTTTACTTGACTTAAGGGATTTTTTGTTTAAAATAAGGGTACCTAGGTAGTCAGGTATACCTGCAAAAAAGATTACGATTTATAAAAAAGGAGGATCCTATAAGAGAAACTATTAAGTAAATGTTTTTGATTACCCTGCTCGGCCCTGGTATTTTATTCGCCGGGGGAGAGAAGGAAGAAAAAGCAGAGGTAGTCATCCGCAAAGTGCCGGAGGAAGATGAGACTGCCGATTATCTTGCCCCGGCGAAAAAGATATACCTGACCTGGATATTAAATGGGTTTGATAAAATCGGCAGAAATTTTATAGGAGGTTTTATAGTGAAGAGAAAGGATGTGCAAAAATTAATTATTGTCGTTAGTTTGCTTATAACGCTGGCAATATTTGTACCCATGCTGATCGGCTGTAAAGAAAAACCAGCAGCGGCAGTTTCAGAAGAACCGGCGCAAAAGAAGGAAACCATCAAGTGGAGGCTTCAATCCTATGCCGGTCCTGCCCTGAATGATCATGTTGTTAAAAACGCAATAGATGAGTTTAATATTGCAGCGAACGGAGAGATGTTCATCGAGGTATATACGGCTGATGAGCTGGTGCCCCACGGTGAGCTCTTTCGCGCATTACAGGAGGGAACAGTTGACGCAGTCGTTAGTGACGATGACTCAATGGCCTCTCCTGTAGATGTTTCCATATTTGCTGCTTATTTCCCCCTTGCTGCACGCTACGGACTGGATGTTGACGTGCTGTGGAATTGGTACGGCTTAAACGAAATTTGGGAGGAAGCCTATGATGAAATAGAAGGCGTCACCTGGCTAAGCCAGGGGAGCTGGGACCCGTGCAATTTCGCTACCACCAAACCAATCCGCTCCATTAAAGACTTTCAGGGACTGAGAATGTATATGTTCCCGACCGGGGGCCAATTCATGCAGCAATTCGGCGTTGTCCCGCAGTCCCTACCATATGAGGACGTGGAAATGGCCATTCAAACGGGTATACTGGACGGAGTTGCCTGGTCCGGCATTACCGAGGATTATACTGTGGGCTGGGCTGATGTAACCAAATATTATCTGACTAATCCTGTATCCGGTGCCTGGTCAGGTGGTTGGTTTGTTCACACCGAGTCATGGGAGAAGCTGCCTGCTCACCTGCAGCAGTTGTACCTGCTGGCAATAGACAAATCGCACTACTACCGGCTGCATTGGTACTGGTGGGGTGAAGCTCACTACCGCACAAAGGGAGGAAAGCTGGAACTTACCACCATCCCCGACGATGAGTGGAAGGTGGTGGAAGAGGCTGCCTACAAGTACTGGGACGAGATTGCTAAAAAGAGCCCCAGGGATGCCAAAGTGGTAAAGATACTCAAAGAATACGTTAAAACCATGGAAGCAGCTGGTGCTCCCTACCGATACTAATGAACCGGGCAATAAGAATTTAGTATAGTACAGCGCGGCCTCTGGCCGCATAAAGAGGTTTACCTCCCTATGGTTCTCTACACACAAGGACCATGGGAAGGTAACCTCAAACATTACAATTGCAGCGGACAGGAGGAACTGAAGTGATTAAAGCAGCAAAAGCCTACGTGCGATATATGGACGCAACGAGCCGAATCGTAGGTAAATTTGCAATGTTTCTGATTTTCGCAATGGTGGCTATTCTACTCTTTGAGACTATGGCTAGAATCATCTTTAACCGCTCCCAATTATGGTCAGTAGAGATGGCGCAGTTCTTTATGGCCGCATATTACCTGCTTGGCGGTGGCTACACCCTGCTTATCGGGGGTCATGTTAGAATGGACCTCCTCTACCACAGGTGGTCGGCGAAGAAAAAAGCTCTTATCGACATTATCACCTTTTTTATGACCCTCCTCTACATGGTGGTACTCTTGTACGGCGGCATTAAAGGCCTTATGTATAGTATTAAATATAATCAAGTGAGTTATTCTTCATGGGCACCGCCTGTGACTCCCATCAAGATTATTATGCTGATCGGAATAACACTGATGCTCTTGCAGATAGTAGCTGAGCTCATCAAGGACCTGGCAATAGCTAGAGGGGAGGAGATAAAATGAGTTATGAACTTATGGCTATTCTGATGTTCGCCTCGATGCTTGTCATGCTTCTCACCGGGCGGCAGATCTACGCTGTTATCGGTGGTGTAGCCGTTCTTTTCTCTCTAGCCCTGTGGGGGAAGGGCGGTTCCGGGCTGGCCTTCCACGCAGTCTTTTCCCTGCTGAATTGGTATCCGCTCCTAACCCTGCCAATATTCATCTACATGGGGTACATGTTTTCCAAGTCAGGGATAGCGGATGACCTTTACCAGATGTTACATGTCTGGATGGGTCCGGTCAGGGGCGGCCTGGCCATAGGAACCATTGGCCTGATGGCCATAATAGCGGCTATGAACGGCTTAAGTGTAGCCGGCATGGCAATTGGAAATACTATCGCTTTACCGGAAATGCTTAAGCGAAAGTATGACAAGATAATGCTGACCGGAGTAATCCAGGCTGGTAGTTCCCTGGGCATCATGATACCTCCCAGCGTAGTTCTTGTTCTCTACGGAATGATAGCCAGGCAGCCTGTTGGCCGGCTGTGGATGGCCGGTTTTTTACCCGGCTTCCTGTTGGCAGGCTTGTTTGTCATATATATCTTTATAAGATGCCTATTTCAGCCACACCTGGGGCCGCCCTTACCAAAGGAAGAACGGCAGATGCCCTGGGCAAAGAAGTTACTGCTGCTCCGGGCCGGATTACTTCCTTTAGGTATTATTTTTATGATGTCCGGACTCTTCTTCATGGGGGTAACCAGTCTGGTCGAGAGTTCAGCGGTAGGTGCAACAATAGTTACCATTGTCGCTCTCGTCAACCGGCGTTTAAGCTGGAAGGGAATGCTTGAAGTATTAACTGAGACTCTTAGCGTTAGCTGCATGTTTATGTGGGTTATTCTGGCGGCGCTTGCCTTTGGCGCCGTGTTTGATGGTCTCGGCGCTGTACATGCGATAAAGAGTCTATTTCTCAGTTACGGATTAGGTCCGTGGGGAATAATAATAATGATGCAGCTTTCCTACATCCTGATGGGTATGTTTCTGGAC
>DRHE01000260.1 GCA_011049745.1 Spirochaetales bacterium
CTCATAGGGAATAGCCCAGGATAATGGAAAGAGCCGCCTTTTTCAAGCCTGCCGGGTCTATCAGCAAAGTGATTTAAGAGCCAGGTCTATTGATTTTAAAGGGTAACTGGACCATAATGCAGTCAGCATGGACAAAAGAAACAACCTCGATCTAAAAGCGCAACCGCTCCTGTCCGTCAACCAACATAGTGACACAGAAGCACAGATCGATACCTTGAAACACTGGCTTAAGCGTGTTACGGAAGTGAAAGATATTTTTTTCATCCACCCCGGCAATGAAGCAGCAGCCGGCAGTGAGCTAAATGATGTCTTTGTACCTCTTCAGGTATTGGAGAGAGAGCTTAACTGGCCCATTCCCGCCTCCCTTATAGGACAGGATGCCTATGGTCATATCATCCAAAGTGAAGAGGGAAAGCCCATTTTCCTCATGCTTTTCAGGGCGCGTTCAGAGCAGTTGGCAAAATATAAGCTGGAAATCGATCTGGTCGCCAATAAACTGAAAGATATACTTGAGAGTAATTTTATAAAGGAAAGAATTAACCGGCTGGAAGCCTTTACCGATGTACTCTTTGAGGCAAATATCAAGAAACTCTCGGAAATGCAGCAGCGGGGGCTGGACCTGCTTATTGACGTCTTTAGCTTCCCCCTCTATATAGCCGGTAAGGATGGACGGTTTATCCACGTCAACCAGGCTTTTCTTAACTTGGTGAAATACCCGAGTTTATCCGATCTGAACAATTCCGTTGATCTCTTTGTCGAGCCGGAAAAGAGGAAAAACGAATTTCAAACCATTCTGAACAGGGGAGAAATAAATAATTACAGTCTGCAGCTTCGGACGGGAGAAGGCAGATTACTGGACGTCAGCGATTCGATTATTAATATTACCGAATCCTTTATCCTCGGGGTCTTCTTTGATATAACCGAGCTGGCGCGCCTTAACAGGAAAAACCGGGAGGCTCTTGAGATCCAGGAATTATTAAATGACAGGATCATAGCTGCTGCAGAACTGCTGCAGAAAACCCAGAGCACGTCCATTAAATCCCTGGCCCGCCTGGCTGAGTACAGGGACGCGGAAACAGGCGACCACCTGCAGCGCATCTGTGAGTTTACCGGCCTTCTGGCCAGGAAGGTAAAGGAGAAAAATCCCTTCACCTTTAAGATCAATGACTCTTATGTTTCCGATCTTTACATTTCCAGTATGCTCCATGATATTGGCAAGGTGGCAGTGCCGGACAGTATTCTTCTGAAACCGGGCAAGCTGCTCCCTGAGGAATGGGATATTATGAAGCAGCATACTGTCTGGGGCTGGGCTATTTTAAGCAAAGCCGACAAGGAAATGGGTGAACAATCCTTTCTGACCCTGGCTGCTGCTCTAGCCCTTCATCACCATGAAAGATTCGACGGCAGCGGCTATCCCCACTCCCTGGCAGGCCAGGATATACCCTTAAGCGCACGTATTGTGGCAATTGCCGATGTCTATGACGCCTTAACCAGCAAACGACCTTATAAAGAAGCCTGGCCCCACGAGCTGGCAATTCAGGAAATCAAGATTCAGAGGGGAAAACAATTCTGTCCCGTGCTGGCTGGTTTTTTCTGCGAAGCCGAAATAGAAATCGCCCGGATAGCAGCGAGATTTTCCGATTAGCCATGAAAGCATCATTTGTCGCCCTGGTGGGAAGACCTTCAACCGGAAAATCGACCTTTATCAACCAGGTTTGCGGAGAAAAAATATCCATTGTCTCCAGCCACCCCCAGACCACGCGCAACCGGGTAAGGGGCATCTACAACTCCAAAGAGGGTCAACTGGTTTTTGTAGATACTCCGGGATTCTATCAATCGGAGCGGCGTTTCCACCGTCATCTGACGGGTTTGCTGCTTTCCACATTAAAGGATGTTGACCAGGTGCTCTACCTACTGGATGTCAGCCGCCGGCCCGGTGAAGAAGAGAGAGAACTGCTGGAGCTGCTGTCCGCGTTTAAGGGCCCCCTGATAATCGCTTTAAACAAGATCGATATAAAAAAGAACTACCGGCACGATTACCTGGAGCTTATCATGGATAAACTTAAGCAGGTGCCCATACATGAAATCTCCGCCCTTACCGGCAGTGGTGTAGAGTCCCTGGCCGCAGTCATACTGCTTACAGCTCCCAACGGCGAACCCCTTTACCCCCTGGATTATTACACCGACCAGGACCCTGCGTTCAGGATTTCTGAAGTAGTCAGAGAAAAAGCAATCAACCTAACCAGGCAGGAGATTCCCCACCAGCTCTACGTTGAAGTGGCTGATATGGAGATGCACAACCAGGGGACTCAACTCTGGGCGCGGATATTTATCTGTGTTGAGCGTGATTCACAAAAAGGTATAGTAGTGGGTAAAAAGGGAGAACTTATTCGCGATATCGTACGGCAGGCAACGACAGAGCTGAACAGTCTCTTTCCCTACCAGGTGAAGCTCGACGTCAGGGTAAAGGTAAGGCCCAAATGGCGAAAGGATGAGCATCTCCTGAAAAAGCTTATCTCTTAAATGCAACTGCTTCAAAGCATAAAACAGTATATAGAAAAGAGAGATACAATATTCGTTTTTCCCTCTGAAATCGCATCCCGCTTCTGGCTGAAAAGATCTTTTTCCTTCACGCACCGCAGGACATTGAGCCATGAGCGCTTCATTTCCTGGGATCACTTTAAAAAAACCACCTTCAAATACTCCCTTCCCGGTTTACAGCCGGCAAATGAAGAGGTGCGTACCCTTTTCCTGCACCACCTGCTCGATCAAAACAGGGAAAAGAGCTTTTTCCGGTCCATTATCCCCGGGGAATATGCTGAATACTCCCCTTTGCAGATTACTGCCTTGAGAAAGATCCTGCCCTGCTTGAACAGGATCTCTGAAATTCCCCGCCTGGACCAGGGAATAGATGCCGGTAAAAAAAAAGACCTGCAGTTGCTCCTGGATAAATATCTTGAGTTCCTGGAGGCGGGCCGCCTCTTTGAACCGGGTTATAAAAAACCTTGCCTGGAGGTTAATAATCTTAATTATCTTATCTTTTACCCGGAAATACTCGCTGACTTTCACTATCTCAACAGAAAAGGATGGCTCAGCAACCATCCTGAAATAAAAATTATATCCCTCACTGATGAAGCTCCCGGTCCGGAGCTTAAGCTCACCTCTTTCGAAAACTCGGAAGAGGAACTTACCCGGGTCCTGCTCAAAATCGGGGCGTTATTGGACCGCCAGGTAGATCCGGGAGAAATCGCGATCTCTGTACCCGATTTAGAGGAACTGGAAAGCCCGCTTCTGCTGCTCTCCAGGCTCCATGAAGTGCCCTTGCAGATACACCAGAGTAAACCGCTATTACGCTATCCCCAGGCAAGATTATTCAGTGACATGAAGAGCTGTATAGATTCAGGCTTCAGCATAGAATCATTAAAAGCCCTGCTGCTGAACCGTGCTGTTCCCTGGAAAAAAGAAGAGCTCAACCGCAAACTGATCCGCTTTGCAGTTTATTACCGTATATTCAGAAATTATTCCACCCCAAGTGTGAAGATCGATCTGTGGCAGGAGAATATTAAAAAGGCCTTGGCCTCTTCTGAGCCTCAAGGCGGTTTTGAACCTGAGGAAATAGAAGAGATAGACGGTTATTTCAAGCGGCTGAAAAACAATCTGGAAGCGATCGCTGAAAGTAGGAATTTTACTGAACTGAAAAAGAAACTTTCAAGCTTCAGCGGTTCTTTTCTTTCAACCGCTGATTTCAACGAAGATGAGCTCAAGGTATTTAAATTCTCCCTGAAGGCTTTAAACGAGCTGATCATCGCCTCTGCCCGCTGCAACAGCCGCCGGGTTTCCTCCCCCTTTGCAATCTGGGTTGCCTATCTGGAAGAGAAGCCCTATGCACCGGTCGATCTTTCGCCCGGTATTGCAGTCTATCCCTACCGTCTCGCCGCCGGAATCTGCTCCAGGTACCATTTTATTATCAATGCCTGCCAGTCCGCCACTGAATGTATAATCAGACCCTATCCTTTTCTAAACATCCATGAGGAGTATAACCTGGCAGATATTTTATCTACCTTAGAATATGACCTCTCCGCTCCCTTTATCCGCCTCTATTCCCTGTCCGGAGAAGAGGTCTCTTTCAGTTATGCCCGGAAGTCCTACTCGGGAAACTCTCTGCCCCCTGCTCTCTTTGTTACCTCGGGCGCTATTTCCAATTTCAGTGAAAAAGATGAGGAGCGGCTCTCCGATCCATACGGTATGGAGAGGGCGCTCTGGTCAAAGGAGCAGGTTGCAAGACCTAAGATACTCTACCACGGTCAGCTTCAGGGACTGCATCGGGCCGTAAAGACCTCTCTGAAAGTAAAAAGCCTCAATCTATGGCATACTCCCCTTGGTCAGGAACAGAAGAGGAGCGTTATCAACCGCCGGTTGCGCTACAGAGATGGATATCTGGTAATTTCCCCTTCCAGCCTGGAGCAGTATGATAATTGCGCCTTTAATTTTTTACTTGATCACGGCCTGGCCATAGATGAAGAGAGTTACCTGGCGGAAAGCTGGGAAGCCAGGGAAACCGGCAATATCCTCCATGAAATCTACCTCCGCTTCTACCAATGGGTAATAGAGCAAGGCGGGTATTTAGAAAGAGATCATTTTACCCTCTATCAAGTCCAGCTAAAGGATATCACCCACGGAGTACTCGAGAGTTACGGCCGCAATCAACCCCTGCCGCTCTTTCCTCTCTGGCAGGAGAAATGCCGGAATATAGAAAGCCTCGCCCTGGCCCTGTTGGAGGTTGATATGAAGAAATTTCCGGAGCAGAGAATAATTGATGTTGAGAAATTGCTCACTGTTCCTCTTAAGCCGGAATGCAGAAAGGTGAAGCTCACCGGCCGCATTGACCGGATAGCTGTGAACAGCAAGGGCATGGGAGTAGTGGATTATAAAAAAAGCAAAACGCCGAAGAGCAGGGATATCTTCGCAGCCCGGCCTACCTCCTTTCAGATACCCTTCTATATTCTCCTGTTGACGGAATCGGGAAGAAATGCGGATTGGGCGGCCTATTATTCAATCGAAGAGAAAAAATACATCATGGTTCTGGACAATGAACCTGAACTCCAGGAGTATGCCGGTCGGAACCTGGCTGAAACAATAGAAGGCATGATTGAAAATATTGAAAACGGAGACTTCACCATGGCAACAACTGCAAAAAAAATAAACTGCCGCTTCTGTCCTTATCCGGGCATCTGCAGGCATAATTTTATTC
>DRHE01000261.1 GCA_011049745.1 Spirochaetales bacterium
GAAATTCAACATTACCCCCTCATCAGGCTGGATCCTCATGATCAGGGTGTTGGCCGGAGAAAAAGAGCCCTGTAAACCTTCAAAGAGAAGGTGCGGCGGGTGTTTGAATTGAATGCTGATCTCGGTTGTCCTGCGGGCCAGCTTTTTGCCCGTTCTCAAGTAAAAGGGCACCCCTGCCCAGCGCCAGGAATCTAGCAGCAAGCGCAAGGCCACATAGGTTTCAGTGACTGACTCCGGGTTTACCCTCTCTTCTTCTCTATAGCCTTTGACCTTCTCTGCCTGGCTGACGCCCGCTATATACTGTCCCCTTATTGTTGCGTTTCCCGCCTCCGAGGTCGGGATGTGCTTTATGGATTTTAATACTTTAAGTTTTTCGGTGCGTATTGAGTCTGGATGAAGATCATTAGGGGGCTCCATGGCCACCAGGCAGAGCAGTTGAAGCAGGTGATTTTGAACCATGTCTCTTAAAGCACCTGATTTTTCATAATATTCACCCCTGGTTTCTACTCCCAGGGTCTCAGCCATGGTGATCTGTACATGATCAATATAACGGTTGTTCCAAACCGGTTCAAAAAGACCATTGCTAAAGCGGAAAACCATTACATTCTGGACCGTTTCTTTGCCCAGGTAATGATCAATCCGGAATATCTGCTGCTCTCTGAAGATGGACGAGAGTTTACTGTTTAGAGCCTGAGCTGATAAAAGATCCCGGCCAAAGGGTTTCTCAATAATAATTCTGCTGTAAGGTTCAGTTTCACCCTCTGCTTCCACAGCGGCGGTTGATACGGCTGTCTGTATCCTGCCATTAGATAATCCCGCCCTGCCCAGCTCTTCAATAATAACTTCATACTGACCGGGGGGTGTGGCCAGGTAATAAATACGGTTGGCGGGTTGCCCATAATCCTCTTTGATTCTCTTATACCCATCTGCAGCTTCAAAAGGGCTGGAAATATAAGAAACCCTGCTCAGGAATTGCTCTAATAGCGGGGATAGAGAACTATCCTCCTTTCCGGACTTGATCATCTCGGCAACGCGCCGCCGGAATTCCTGTTCCGACCACTTTCTTCTGGCAAAGCCGATAATCCTGAAACGGTTTATATGTCCTCCCCTGAACAGAGAAAAGAGTGCGGGAATAAGCTTTCTCTCAGTCAGATCACCGCTGGCCCCGAAGATCACGATAGTAAAAGGCTGCGGTTTCCTGTTCTTATTGAGACCCAACTGCAGAGGATTTTCATTCATCCATATAGATTGTTATATAATAGAAGAAAGGTCAATTATTTTTTAAGTGGTGTTAACATGATTGAATCTTTCACTTTCGGCTACTCAAAAGAGCTGTTTTTTAGGGTTTCACAAGTGATGGTCGAAATTTCCATAGATTTGTTCCATTTATCTATAACAATCATTTTCAAGTAGTATATAATTATTTAAGTTTTAAAAAATAGGGAGGAAATATGAAAAAGCTTATTATCGTTTTAATGATGCTTTCTTTAGTAATTTCTGTTTTTGCCGGCAGCCAGAAAGAAGAGGCAGAACAAGCTCCGGGAGGGGTTGACAAGGAGGGACCAACCCTGTCAGAATAGCCTACGCCGAAGCCTATATGGCCCTGAGCCAGGGACTGGCGGACGGTATTGAAAATCCCTTGCCCGCCGGATACGGGATGAAATTTCACCAGGTGGCCAAATATATTATTCCAACAGGCCATATCCGAACTGTTACAACATTTGTCATAAATGAAAAAAAATTCAACAGCCTCTCACCAGAATATCAGCAGATCATAAGGGATGTCGCCAGGGCCGGAGATGAATACTTCGTCAACCTGATGAAGGTAGAAAAGGACAAAGTTATTGAAAAACTAAAAGCCGAAGGTGCTATCATTTTACCACCCATTGATGTTACTCCGCTTCAGAAAAAATTGATCCCTGTTGCCCGGGAGATGGAAGAGAAGGGTAAGTGGTCAAAGGGACTTTGGGAGCGAATCCAAACAATTGAATAGGGATAGGCGCTGACAGATACGTATCGTAAAAACGTGTTCAATGATTATACCAAGGGAATTCTATGGGTACGGGAGGCGCCTTTGCCGGAGGATTCAAATATTGTATTCTCAGGTATTTATCCTTAACCGAAGCCTCCAAATTCGTTGATGTTGTGGGGACACTTGTCTTACCAATGAAAAGAATTATTTCTCTTATCATGCGCAAAGAGATAGATATGTACTAAAGTTGTAAAATAGAACGTATCTGTGATTGGAACTTTAACCAATTTGTAAATGTTTCATGCTTCCTAAATTAGGATGAATCATGTCTTGGGAACTTGCGCTTCATACGGTTAGCTGTGCAGGTGCATGGTGAGGGCAGGTATTTTTGCCTATCTTCGCGCGCGATTTAGTTGCTTCACTGATTAATGTATCTGTACATCCTTCTTGTAGTATATGAGGTAAGAAAAGTATTGTAGAGATGGAGCTTCTCTACATTCATGTATTATTATCATATGATACTCAAGTAAAGCACTTCTTCAACCAATAAGGAGCTGAGTATGAAAGAATCCATTCAAAAGTTACTTAAAGGCATTGAAAAAGTAGAAATGTTTCTCTCTAAAGTATTCCTTTCAGTTATGATTTTAGTCGTAGCGCTTCAGGTATTCTTTAGATACGTTATAAATAAGCCGCTCACCTGGC
>DRHE01000262.1 GCA_011049745.1 Spirochaetales bacterium
AGTATGAAAGAATCCATTCAAAAGTTACTTAAAGGCATTGAAAAAGTAGAAATGTTTCTCTCTAAAGTATTCCTTTCAGTTATGATTTTAGTCGTAGCGCTTCAGGTATTCTTTAGATACGTTATAAATAAGCCGCTCACCTGGCCGGAAGAGCTTTCAAGCTTTTTATTGATATGGCTCACATTTTTAGTAGCCGACATCCTCTTAAAAAGAAAAGGGCATGTCCAGGTTGATTTCTTTACCAATAAGCTGTCGGAAAAAGGCCAGGAGATAGTATCTATTATAGTGAACCTCTATATATTAGCCTTTTTAGTTTTTCTTATAATAAGCAGTATAAAATTAGAATTTCTACAGATACATCACCCGGTCGGAGCTGCCATGAAGATCCCAAAGGCTTTTTATACTATGGCGGCCACGATAAGCTGCGCTTCAATGTTTCTCTCGATCTGCTACTTTCAATGGGAAAGTGTTGAGAAGCTGATCAAGCTCTCAAAGAAGAAGGATTAGTTATGGAACTGGTATTCTTCTTCGGGTCCTTTCTTCTTCTTCTCGTCATGAGGTGTCCAGTAGCTTTTTCAATGCTTCTCAGCTCCTTTGGTTTCATGCTTTTAAAAGGAGATATATCCCTTCTAATTATTCCTGAGCGAATTACAATTAGCCTGGATAGTTTTCCTCTTCTGGCAGTTCCTTTTTTTATTGTTGCCGGTAGCATTATGAATAAGGTCGGGATTGCAAGAAGGATTTTTGATTTTGCTCTGAGCCTCTTTGGTCATTTCAAAGCTGGACTGGCCCATGTGAATGTCATTGCAAGTATGATTTTCGCCGGCATGTCCGGATCTGCCTTTGCCGATGCAGCAGGATTGGGGGCCGTTGAGATAAAGGCTATGGTCGATGAGGGTTACGATCGGGACTTCAGCGCCGCCGTAACGGCAGTCTCCTCCTGCATCGGACCTGTAATCCCTCCCAGTGTTGTTATGGTGCTTTACGGAGTCATGGCACAGGTATCCATAGGAGAGCTATTTGCCGCCGGATTTATCCCGGGTATCTTTATGGGCATTTTTATGATGATTATGATATATACGCTGGCCGTGAGCGGAAAAATCACCTGTCCAAGGCGGGAAAGACAGCCGCTCAGGGTTGTCTTCAAAAAGACTAAAGCTGCTTTCTTTCCTCTCCTCGCTCCTGTATTTATTTTAGGAGCGATCCTGTTGGGCATAGCAACGCCTACGGAAGCCGGAGTCATTGCAACTATCTTTTCCATTGTTCTTGGTCTTATATACGGTACTCTCAAATGGAAGACCGTCGGGGACATTCTGGAAGAATCAGTACTTACAACAGGCAGAATTATGTTTATTATAGCGGCTGCAAGCGTCTTTGGCTGGCTTGTAACCATCGAACAGGTAGCTGTTATTTTATATAATTCCATCCAAATAATTACAACGCAAAAGTGGCTTATTCTTCTGTTTGTAAATGTAATCCTGCTTTTTTTGGGTTGCTTTATTGAAGGCCTGGCCATTATGATTATATCGGTACCAGCCCTCATTCCCATAATGAATGCTCTTCAGGTCGATCTTGTGCACTTCGGGGTAATCCTGATTATCACAATCATGATCGGGCTGATCACACCGCCAGTCGGAATGACACTCTACATAGTGAGCGGTTTAGCCAAGACTAAAATCGAGAAGGTTGTACGTCGTGTGCTTCCATTTTATCTCCCTATGATCTTCACCCTGCTCATTACCACATATTGGGACAAGATGGTACTCCTGATACCAAAGCTTCTATTCAGACATTAGGAGCGATCTAATTCATGGTTAAGATACGGCAGCTTCATACTCTTTGCGGAGTGAATTAACCGTTTCAAATATAGCATCTATATTTCCATCACTTACATGGTGATCCATATTGATGCAGCATACACCCGTCAGCCACGGATTAGCGGAATCACAGACCAGTTTCTCAATTGTCCTTCTAATCTCTCCTGCACTCTGATTAATAATTTCAACCGGGCTTAATCTTATATTCATAAAGGTTTTTGGAAGATGTTTTCTTAGAATCTTTAGGTCTCCTCCCCATCCCACATCCAGAAAATCGAGGTTTGGAACCCTGGCAAAGGACTTTGCATACCGATGGGGATCTGTTCCACAGTAATGGATTCCAAAAGGACGATTCCTCCTGCTCCATTTAATATCAAAGGGCAGCAGGAATTTCTCGTAATCATCAACGGATATCATAGTATGGGAGCATTCAGAATGAAGGAAAATGGGACTATTGAAATGCCTTACATTCCTGTTAACAGAAATGGATGTTGATCTTGTCTCCGCCTGAATACCCTTAGTAAATTTATCAATAACCTCAGCGATATCTGAAAAATATTCCGAAACCTTTTCCGGTTTGTCAAACATATCGATGAATATATTTTCACCGCGCAGATCCATCGCAGTATTTAAGACACCGCTCCAATTTACATCTCCCTTTAAATAACCATATTTCTTCTTTAGACTATCTACCAGCTTCTCAAATCGCTTAAAGGCCTTGCTCTTAAAGGCATTCGCCGATTCAATTTCCATCTTTTCCATACGGGCACATTGAACCTGTGGCGCGGAGTCCTCCTGATACTCCACTTTACACCCCAGCATCTCAGAAATGAGATACCCGGCAGCAAGATGAACAGGGCCAATAATTGGTCTATCCCGATCTCTCTCCCGGCCTAATCCATATTTTCCCCAGCGATCATAAAGGACTTTTTCCATCTTTTTCTCAACTTCGACCCTCTTTGCCGGATTGAAATAAAAATCCTCATCAAAGATTATACCCTCGTTATGAA
>DRHE01000263.1 GCA_011049745.1 Spirochaetales bacterium
CTTTGCGGCCTGCGGTTGAGAGGGCGCCTGGCGCGGAGCCGCCGCCATGTCTCCATAAAGATCCTGGTCACTGAGCAGGTTAATCAGGGAAGGTGGGCGATTATCCTCAAGATCAACCGAGCTCTCATCTTCTTCCCAGTCCTCTTCAGTATCATCCAGTTTAAGAATTTCCTCCTCTTCTTCAATAGCCAGAACCGGCTCGCTGTCACCAATATTGATAATCGGAACCGCATCCTCTTCCAGCTGCCCGGCTGCATCCAATATCAGGGAGTCGAACTCTAATTCTTCTTCCTCTTTTTCCCCGGTATCAAATGAATAGCCCTTAAGATTTTTGAGGCTCCTTCGCCATTCCTCCTTAACCTGCGGCTTATACTGGGCAATAGCTTCTTCATAAAGCTCCAGGGTATCTCTAAATTTATCAAGATCACTCCCTTTTTCGCCGCTTCCCTGCAGGGTCATAACCTGCTCCAGTGAGGCCATGGCCTTCTCGACTTCCCCCTCGTGGCGATATATTCGGGAAAGGTAATAGTGGGCCTCTATACTCTCCGGATTCTCATCCAGGATATCCTGAAAAATCTGGGCCGCATGTTTCATCAACGATTGTTCAAAATATATCTCGCCCAGAAGCAGCCTGGCCCGCTCGTTTTGCGGATCTTTATCAAGATAGTCCTTTATCTCCTGCTCAGCCTGCTGGTAATCTTTCCTCTCTTTTGCCAATACCGCCAGATCAAAGCGGTGCTCCATATTATCGGGAGACACCTCTGAAAGTTTACGATAGCACTCTTCCGCCTGCGATACTTTCCCCAGCAGGTGATTCACTTTGCCTAAAGCCCTCAGGCTCTTACTATGGCGCTGATCCCGTTTTAGGATCTCTTCAAATTGTTCTGCAGCCTCCTCATATCTTTCCAAATATAAAAGAGAGTTGCCGAAATTATAGCGGGCCTCAAGGTCTTCCGGTTCCAGCTTCACCAGCTTTTCGTACTCAGAGAGCGCTTCCGAATAGAGCTTATTCTCCTGCAGCAGAGCGCCCAGGTTGGCAACTGCCAGAGTATAAGTGGGGTTTATCTGTAATACCTCCCTGTAGCATTGAATTGCCTCGTCATTTCTGTTTAAGCGGCTGTATACCACCCCTAAATTATTGCAGGCCTGGATGTTATCAGGTTCCAGTTTCCGGATTTTCTTAAAAACATCGATAGCTTCTCGATGTTCGCCCAGTTCCTGCAGCACCACACCCAGGTTATTATAGCCATCAACCCAACTTGGGTCGAGTTTAACGGCACTCTTAAGCTCTAATTTAGCCTCAGAAAGTTTTCCGGCTTTCTCCAATACTATGCCCAGGTTATAGTGTATTTTGGCTTGATTTTCATCGACCTGTAACCCCAACCTGTAGATCCTGACAGCATCATCATACCTGCCCAGTTTTTCATAGATCGTTCCCAGGTTATTATAGGTGGGAACAAAATCAGGATTCAGCTCTTTCGCCTTGCTGAACTCCTCGATAGCACGGGAATAATCTTCTACTCTTTTATAGACATTTCCCAGGTTATAATGAATATCCGCCCTTTCCGGATCCAGGGCCAGGGCTTTTTTAAAGGCTGATGTCGCTTCTTCAAAACGCCCTACATTCTTGAGGGTTACTCCGAGATTATTGTGTGCTTCAGTATAATCCTTTTCTACTGCAATGACCTGCCGGAACTGTTCAATAGCCTGGTCATACCGGCCCAGACGGTCATATACACTGCCCAAAAGATTCTGCCCGGCCAGAAAACCAGGGGTTTGCTTCAGTATCTTACCAAGCAGCTTCTCTGCTTCCTGGTAATCACCCATGCGAAAAGCCGTTTTGGCCCTGGTCAGAATTTCCTGCGGGGTCATTGATTTCATTTAAATAACCAGGAGGGTCTCAAGCTTATTTCCCGTGAGAAGAGACTTCTATGGGGTGGTTCTGTAGAATCATATGCCACTACAGCGAAGTAGTAAAGCCGGTTATTCTTTAGGCCGGTAATTTCCAGTTGGGTTGCATCTCCGGCATCAATCGGCGATTCCCCCTGATCGCTTCCCTCGCCCAGGTAATGGCCCGGATAATCACCATAATAAACCAGGTAGCCGCTGACATCCTCCTCAAAGACACTCTTCCAGTGCAGGGTTGCTTTGCCATTACCGGCAACGCCATATAACCCTGAAGGCGGAGCGGGAGGAAGATCGGGTTCATAAATCAATCTGATATCAGAGACCTCCGGCGTCACTTCTTTTAAGCCATCGGGGAAAAGCTCAACCATCACCTGAATATATCTACTCCTGACCCCACTTAATTCTGAACCCGGCTCAAACTGTTGCCAGGGAGTTTCCAGCCTGTTCCGCCTTTCAAAATAGTCTGAGGCCTTATAATAAAAGTTCACCGCCGAATTTCCCGGTCTTTGAAAAATCGATTCAATACGCTTTATCCTGGTTCCGGTATATTCCAGATCGAATACCCGGCTTACAGCCCTGCCGGAAGAAGAGCGATAGCGTGTTAATCCCGTATTTTTTACAAACTCTCTGGATATTCGCAGTTCATCAAGAAATCCGGTATAATTTTTGCCTATGGTAAAAAGTCCATCACTGCCCCGCCCGATATGGGGAAGGGCTATATCGTCCCGGTTTCCCCCTTTTTCAGTAGTATATAAAACCGCCTCCGGGATTCCATCAACCAGGTATTCAACCATACCGCTTGAGCTATCGAAACGCAGTAAATGATGATGCCAGATTTTCGGCAGGAGATGGGTAATACCTGAAAGGTTATAAGAAATGAGTTCCCGATCGGCGGAAATAAAAAAATTATCAAATTCCCAGTGGAGTTTTCTGCTGCGCACAACTACTCTCATGGATTGGGGCCGCCTGCTGTCAGCACCCCACTCAAACCCTTCCCAGGAGATAATAATTTCTCCATCATTGAGCAGCATAGGATAAAGCCAGAATTCGATGGTGAAATCATCCCAGAAGTTACCCTCTTTAAACAGCGCTCCCGCCAGGGGCGACAGGCTGATACCCCGATCCCTGCCGGTAAAACCGCCGCCGGCCCGGCCGTAGCGCTTAACCTCTTCGGAAAGGATAATATTATTTTCCTTGAGCCTATAAAATCCGGCAGCATCTGCAACCGGGTAGAGATTAAAATGGAGCAGCAGGTCGGTTTTGTTCGACGGCTGGTACTCAAAATCCTCTAAAACCAGGTCGAGACTGCCCCAGCGCCCTGATTTATAATCCAGATACTCCCGGGTAATCAGATCCTGCCAGTTATCTCCCCTGCCCAGGGTTATGGTTTTTTCCAGGGTAAAAGCCGGGGCAAGCAGGAAGAGTGAAAAAACAATTAGCAGAATTCTTAATTTCATTTCTTTTTTCATGATTCTTCTATAAATTATAATCGGAATACCAATAAATTAACATGATAGCAAAGAGCAATCCAGTAGTTAAGTCAAATCTTGCTTCCCTTATAACAGAGCTGCCGGACCAGTCCGGTGTTTATCTTATAAAAAATGCCAGAGATAAGATTATCTACATCGGCAAGGCAAAAAGCCTGAAAAAACGGATTCGCTCCTACTTTAACACCACTAAAGATCTTAAAACCCGCCATCTTCAAAGCCGGATATATGATATTGAAACGATCATCACCAAGAATGAGTGTGAAGCCCTGCTGCTGGAAAATAATCTTATAAAGCGCTGGAAACCTAAATACAATATCAATTTGAAAGATGGAAAAACCTACCCGGTTATTAAATTGACTGCCGAAGATTATCCCAGGGTATTCAGGACTCGGACAATCACCTTTGACGGCTCAAAATATTACGGCCCCTTCCCCCGGGTTAACCAGATAGATCTCTACCTGAATCTGATTGACCAACTTTTCCCTTTGCGAAAATGCAGGGGCAAATTGAAACTTAGGCCCAATCCCTGTTTGAATTATCATATCAACCGTTGCAGCGCCCCCTGCTGCGGAAAAATAAGCAGAGAGGATTATTTAAAGCAGGTGGAGAGCGTGAAACTGCTGCTTTCCGGCAAAACTGAAAAATTGGTTCGGGAACTGAACACAGCCATGCACCAGGCTTCCGGAAATCTCGATTTTGAAAAAGCGGGCAAGTACAGAGACCGGATCGTGGCAATAGAAGAACTTGCCGCCGAACAGAAGGTGGTTGACTTTATAGGCGAAGAGAGGGATTACATTGGTTTCTTAAGCAGAGATTACCTGGCCTGCGGTGTAATCCTGCAAATGCGTGGGGGTAAACTGGTGGGCAGGGAAACTTTCCTATTTGAGGATTATTCCCCTGACTCAGAACTCATGCTCCATTTCTTAACCAAATATTACAGTAATATGGAAAAACTGCCTGGAACTATCTATTTGCCGGAAAAAATTGACAGCAAGCTTTACACTGAATTCCTGGCACGGCTGACCGGAAAGAAAATCAAAATCCTTTACCCGCAAAAGGGCAGGAATACCCGCCTGGTTGCCATGGCTCAAGGCGCAGCATTAGAAAAATTAAGCTCCAGCGAGAATAACCAGCGGCAGCTTCTGAAAGCTTTGCAGAAATCCCTGCACCTGCCGGCTGTGCCGAATAAAATAGAGGGCTTTGATATAGCCCACCTTGGGGGCAGAGATACAGTTGCCTCCATGGTTACTTTTCTCCACGGGCTGCCTCACAAGAGCAGGTATCGGCAATTCAGGATCAGGAGCCTGAAGGGGAAAATTGATGATTACCAGGCTATTAAAGAGGTAATAGCCAGACGTTACAGCCGTTTGCTGAATGAAAATCAGCAAAAGCCTGATCTTATTCTGATAGACGGCGGCAGGGGGCAGCTCAATGCAGCTTTATCCATCTTAAGTGCCTTAGGGCTCTCCTCAATCCCTGTTGCCGGACTGGCCAAGAGAGAAGAACAGATCTTTCTGCCTCAAAATCCTGAACCACTTATTCTCGAGCCATCATCACCGGCCCTGCGCCTGCTGCAGAGAGTAAGGGATGAGTCGCATCGTTTTGCCACCAGCCGCCACCGCTCCATGAGAGATAAGAAAGTACAGACCTCAATTCTCGAGGAAATAGATTCCATAGGCCCGCAACGCAGTAAATTACTCCTTAAACATTTCGGCTCACTGGAAAAGATCGCAGCGGCAAAGGCTGAAGAGATATCCTTGCTACCCGGAATAAAAACCGGACTGGCGGAAACTATCCTGGCCCACCTCTCCAGGCTCCTTTCCCGCCGCGCACAATCACATAGTAAAGAAAAAGATTGAGCAAAAAGGCCTGAAGATTCGACTTAACAGAGCGTAATCTGACCTCAAATTCAGCAATCAGCATGATAATACCTTTAATCTCTGCTGCCTTGTAGTTCTTATCACTTTCTAAATATATCTTTTGTACACGCTTGCTCTTTATCCTTAAACGGGAAAATGCTTCACTTAAGGTGTAATTCCCGGCAATCAATCCCTTTAGAGCTGCTAATTTCCTGAACTGGCTTAAGAGCCCGTTTAAAATTTGCAGGGCTTCCCTTTCGCGCGACAGCAGCAGATTATGGAGAACTTCGAGAGCAATATCGAGCTTGCGCTGGGCCACCTTATCGAATAAAGTAAATACATTTTCTTCTTTGCTGTGGTAGATATACTTTTCTATTGCCTCTGATCCTATTTTCGCTCCCTTACCGAAAAAGAGGACCAATCGTTCACATTCCAGGCGGAGCTGTTTGGTATTATTCTCAACTATTTCCAGAAGATCATTGCACGCGGAAGGGGAGATAGTCATATCCTTCCGGCGGAAAAAATTAACTATCCAGCCTCTTTTCTGATTCTCAAAAAGCTCCCAGAATATTTTCCTGTTGTCTTTCGGTACTACCTTCTCAATGCGGCTGTTAACACCTTTGATGGTTTCCGATAAAAGCAGAAAACAGGCTTTACTCGCCGGATTGCTGCAGTATTCGGTAATGAGGCTTATATCTTCTTTTCTGGTGATTAAATCCATGTTATTCAGTATTACCAGTCGTTTTTTTGAGAAAAGAGTCTCATTCTGCAAAATAGAGATAATATCGGCTATCACAGCATCAAAGCCGTAGAAGCGGTGCACTTCCACTATTTCATTACCTTTACCGGAAAGCTTATCTATAAGATTCTTAATAAATTTCTCCTTCTCCCCCTCTTCGGGACCGAGCAGGAGAAATACCGAATTATCACTGCTCATAATTTCTGATAAGAAAGGTTAATTTGCCAAGAATGCGCACATTCTGAGTAAAAATAGGAGGGAAAGCCGCGTTCTCCGCCTTCAGCATGACCCGGTTCTTTTCCAGAAAAAACCTTTTCAGGGTTACCGCTTCATCTACCAGGGCTACCACTATATCGCCGTTATCTGCCGTATTCTGATGGCGAACAATTGCAGTATCCCCCTCCAGGATACCGGCATCTATCATGCTTTCACCCCTGACCTTCAGGGCGAAATACTTACCCTTGCCAAGATATTTCTCCGGCAAATCAACGCTACCATCGAAATTCTGTTCCGCGAAAAGCGGCCTGCCCGCGGCAACCGTACCCAGCAGGGGAATTGCCTGAATCCCCTCGGTATAGGCGTTTGAAGGACTGAGCACCTCGATTGTCCGGGAACGGTTCATGATGCAATGCAGGTATTTCTTTTTTTCCAGGGCCTTTATATGATCATAACCCCCCTTTGCCGTAATATTGAAATTGTCGGCGATTTCACGAATGGTCGGCGGATACTTATGTCCCCTTATGAATGCGGAGATGAAATCAAGCACTTCCCTCTGTTTCTTAGTAAGGCCCTTCATATCAACCTGTTGATCTTTATTCCAAACTTCCTGATTTTATTATGCAGGCTGGAGGGTGTTATGCCTAAAGACTCACTGGCGCGTGAAATATTATTGTCATTATCTGCTAATTTCAGGATCAGCATTTCCCTCTCAAATTTATCCCTGGCTTCATTAAGCTTCATATTGGTAAAAGGTTTGTAAAACTCATCACTCTCCGAACTTTTTAGAATACGGAGGTTGAGCCGGACAGTCTGCGGAGAGATAACCTTTTCTTCCGACATAATATTAACCCTTTCAATAAAATTTTTCAACTCACGAATGTTTCCAGGCCAGCTGTAACCACGTAATATATCCATTGCCGACCTTGAGAAAGTTCTTGGATCATTATCCGCTGTCCTTTTGAATCTTACCATGAAATATTGGACCAGCTCATCCAGATCTTCAATCCGTTCACGCAAAGAGGGTACATAAATCGGAATTACATTTAAGCGGAAATAGAGATCCTCGCGAAAGCGGCGCTCCTCGATCTCTTTTTCAATATCCTTGTTAGTGGCGGCAATAATCCGTACATCAACCTCAATTGACTCTTCTCCCCCCACCCTTTCAAATTTCAGCTCCTGGATAACCCTCAATACCTTGGCTTGCGTAGTAAGAGACATATCACCAATCTCATCTAAAAACAGGGTGCCTTTATGTGCCAATTCAAATTTCCCCTTACGGCGGCCCAGGGCATCGGTGAAAGCGCCCTTTTCATGGCCGAAAAGCTCACTCTCAATTAAGGTATCAGGGATAGCGGCACAGTTAAGCTCAATAAAGGGGCCCGCAGCTCTCTTACCTCTCCGATGAATTTCACGGGCAACCAGCTCTTTGCCGGTGCCGTTATCCCCCATTATTAAAATGCGGGCATCCGATTGGGAGCTCTGCTCGATAAGGTTATACAGATCAGTCATCTCTTTACTGGAGCCGACTATCCTGTCTTCCATGAACAGAGTCTGCTTGAGACTTCTATTCTCCTTCTTTAAGGTTTCCATTTTGAGCGCATTTTCTGCAACCGTAATAGTCTTATCCAGGGAAAGTGGTTTTTCCAGAAAATCGAAAGCCCCGAGTTTTACTGCATCCACCGCCACCTTGATATTGGCATGTCCGGAGATAATTATTACCTCGATATCAGGATACTCCTCCTTAATTCTTTTTAAGACATCAATCCCCCCCATATTGGGCAGCCAGATATCCAGTATTACCAGGTCTATTGAATCAGTTTCCAGGATCCGGAACCCTTTAAAACCATCCTCAGCAAGAAATGCCTGGTGACCCTCATCCTCAAATACATCTTTCAGTACAGTACGAATGCCCTGTTCATCATCAATTACTAAAATATTACTCACTTAAAGCTCCATTGGCAGATCAACAATAAAGGTTGTGCCAATATTTTTCTGGGTTTCAAAACGGATAGTGCCATTGTGATCGAAGATCACCCGCTCCACAATAGCCAGCCCCAGCCCGGTTCCATCCTTTTTGGTAGTAAAATAGGGGTGAAAAATGTTTTCCCTCACCAGCTCATCAATTCCTTCACCGGTATCCCGGATCCATATTCTACAGAAGGCTCTATTCTCTTTTTCAACAATATCCGCGCTTAGGGTTATTTCGCCGCCATCAGCCATAGCTTGAATAGAATTTTTTATGAGATTGGCAAAGACCTGTTTCATCTGATTACGGTCTACAGACACCTCAAGCTCCTCGGGGATACCTGAAATATCGACCCTGACCTCCCTGGAAAGCTGCCGATACATGGCGGCTACCTCTTTAACCAGGCTTTTTAGATTAAGTCGCTCAGGGGTAGGCAGAGGCAACCGGGTAAACTCCCTGAACTCAATCAGCATTTTATCAAGATTCTCCACCTCTTCAATTATAGCAGTGATCGCCGGTACCAGGATACGGTCAAACTCATCTTTGTTATGGTTGTATTTTTTTAAGATTCGTTGGGCTGACAATTTAATAGGAGTAAGGGGGTTTTTGATTTCATGGGCAAGACGCTGAGCGATTTCCTGCCACGCGGAGATCTTCTCTGCCTGGAGCAGTTTTTTACGGGATCCGGATAACTCTCCGACCATTCTATTGAATGAGCTCACCAGCACTGAAAATTCATCATTGGAACGTGAAAGTATACGAACCGTAAAATCTCCCTCTGCAACCCGGCGGGTCGCCTCCTCCAGGTTCACTATAGGCTGGATTATCTCATCCGCCAGCAGGAAACTTACCAGTATTGAGAGCAGAAAAACCGGAAAAGAAAATAGAAAGTAAAAAACAACAATCACCCTTTTAAAAAGGTCCTTGTACCTTCCGAGCTGGTTAAAGGTTTCCAGGGATTCCGTTATACTCCTGGTCCGGCTGGCAAAACCTGCGGACAGGATAATTCCGCTTAATACCGCGTAGTCTTCACCATCGATCCGGTGACGGGAGAGATGGCGCAGAATACTGAAGCCTTCGCGGTCCACTTTAGGAAGAGAACCGTTAAAGCCCTGAATGGCACTGAACTCGGTTACCCTGCCCTCAACCGAACCGCGAAAGAATACTTCCCGTCCCAGGTGGTCAAACACCCCTATGAAATCTATATCAGAATTCAGGTCCTTAATATTGCTCCACACCCTGTCAGGATTCCTTTCCATACCCTGTAACAGTGTGTGCAGATGATAACTGGTGCCGAAATTTCTCAAAGTCTCTACTTTATCATCATAATAATCCAGAGAAATATTTAACCCGCCTTTGAGAGCTTCACCTATCTGTACATCAAGCCAGAAAGTAATAGTAGAATTAATAAAATTAATGGAGAGAAGTGCCTGGGGAATCGAGGAAAAGAGGGCGATAAAAGCGAAAAAAAGGAGAAGGCGGGTCTTAAAGCGTGTTCCGGGTAAACGCCTTGCTCTTTCCCTGGCAAGCTTGCTTATCTGAAATACTATTATGGCTAACAGGATCAGCGGCAGAGCTATGGCGGCAGTGACTACAATAACATTAGCGGTAGAATCTGCATATGCCAGGTTACTGATAAACTGCTGAAAGAAAACAATGATCAATCCTATAAACAGGATAAAGATCAGTATTACAACCAGCAGACCTGTGGAGGTTGTGCCTCCGGAATGATACCTCAAAAACCCTGCTCCTTTGACGCCGGGACTTTAATCTCTGCCTCTGTCCAGCGTGTTACCACAGCAGTCTTTTTATAAAGCAAAGAAA
>DRHE01000264.1 GCA_011049745.1 Spirochaetales bacterium
CAGCTCATCTATACTTCGCGATATCAGGGCTATAAATCCGCGCTTAAGGATCTGCAGGCGCAAATAGAAAAGGTTTTCAAAAACATCTCAATCCGCCCCAGCATAAAATCCAGGGTCAAATCCTTTAAAAGCTATTATCGAAAAATGATTACCAAAGCCGCGGCACCGGAAAGTAAAACCATTAAAACTATCGATGATCTATTGTTAGAAGCTCTATACGCCCATAATTCTCATAAAATCACTGAAGCCATTGAGATATATAGTTACATTTTAAGTCTGAAGCCGGGGGAACAACTTCAGCCGATTATCTATATCCACCGCGGTATGGCTTATTTTTCTGAATCCCGTTACTCCCTGGCTATGGCGGATTTTTCCGAAGCGCTTAGACTCAATCCTGAAAATGATAAAGCCCTCTATTGCCGTGGAGTAATGTACAGCATAATTCAGGACTATCCAAAGGCTCTGGCAGATCTAAACCGCTGTATCAATCTTAATCCCTCATGGACTGATCCTATTCTAAGCAGGGCTCAAGTCTACTTTCACCTTGGCGATAAGCCAAAGGCTTTAGCGGATTGTGAAGAGGCTTTAAGCCTGGAACCCGGGCATGAGCAATTTCTCTCATTCCGTAACTTCATCAAGTTGAAAATGGAATTGTAGCACCAATCAGTAAGGAAATTTTTATGCGGCTAACTGCTGAACACCGGTACAACCGGACAGAAATGGAAATATTACTTTAAATGCTGCAATAAAAAATTGTTTTTATGGGCTGTTCATCTTTATATTATAGAAATCACCGAAACATAAGCGGAGGAAATAGTATTGAGCTTTTTAGACCTGGTAAAAACACGGCAGAGTGTACGTAAATATTCGGCCGGTAAGCCGGTGGAAAGAGAGAAGATAGAGCGCTGCATTGAAACGGCCAGGCTCGCTCCCTCGGCCTGCAATTCCCAGCCCTGGCGGTTCGTCGTGGTGGACGATCCGAAATTAAAAAAGGCCGTGGCCAGGGAAACATTCGGCAAACTGGTATCGTTCAATCATTTTTCTCTGGAGGCCCCGGTCCTGGTGGTCATGGTTACGGAAAAACCAAATATGACTTCCTGGATCGGGAGGGTGGTCAAGAACAGGCAGTACTATCTGATGGATATCGGAATCGCGGCCGAACACTTTTGCCTCCAGGCTGCTGAAATCGGCCTGGGCACCTGCATGTTGGGCTGGTTTGACGAGGAAGGAGTGAAAAAGCTGCTCGGCGTCCCGAAGCGAAAGAGGATCGATCTTATAATCGCCGTCGGCTATACTGAGGTAAACAAGGAACGGCCCAAGAAACGAAAGGAAACTGATCTGATCAGGAGCTATAACCGCTACTGAGCGAACTTTCTTCAGGCGCCGCCCCTGGTCTCGTCCCCGGTTCCGCCAGGCCGGCGATCACTCCCCGATTATTTTGACCAGCACCCTCTTTCTTCTCTTGCCGTCGAACTCCCCGTAGAAAATCCGCTCCCAGGGCCCGAAATCGAGCTTCCCCCCGGTGACCGCAACCATGACTTCCCGGCCCATGACGGTTCGCTTGAGATGGGCATCCGCATTGTCTTCAAACCCGTTGTGCTGATAGCGAGAGTAGGGTTTTTCAGGCGCCAGGCCTTCCAACCAAGCCTCAAAATCATTATGAAGGCCCGGCTCATCGTCATTAATGAAGACGCTGGCCGTGATGTGCATGGCATTGCAGAGCAGAATTCCCTCCCGAATACCGCTTTCGGCAAGGCATTCTTTCACCTGCGGGGTGATGTTGATATAGGCCCGGCGCGTATCGGTTTTAAACCACAGCTCTTTCCGGTAGCTTTTCATGTGTAGTAAAATAGTCGTTATTTCCCCTGGGGTCAAGGATTGCGCCACAGGTGGCGAAAATTAAGCCATTTTCTCGCTGCTTTTTTATGGCGAACCTGAATCCAGTATCTGCCGGACCTTACCTGCCAGGTCTTCGGGGGAGAAGGGCTTTTGCATGAAGGCAATACCCGGCTCTAAGATGCCGTGCCGGACGATAGAATCATCTGTGTGTCCCGACATGTAAAGCACTTTGGTTTTCGGATTCATCTTTTCAAGCTTCTCGACAAGTTCCCTTCCTCCCATCTTGGGCATCACAACATCGGTCAGGAGAAGATGGATTTCCCCCGGGATATGCTTTTCAGCAATCTTCAGAGCCTCCGCCCCATTGGAGGCTGTAAGTACTGTATAGCCCTTACTTTGAAGGATGCGGGCCACCATGGCCCGTACCACCTCCTCATCTTCAACGAGAAGTACCGTCTCCTTGCCCCCGGGATGTTCGCCTCTTTTCTTGGGTGCTGAAAGGCCGGACGGCTCTTCGAGAACACGGGGCAGATAGATCCTTACAGTCGTTCCCTGCCCGGGATCAACCTTTACAGGCCATAGATCGCCGGAGGTCGTTATCGTTAGCTCTATATCTTCACCGATCAGGCGGTGAAGCATTTTTTCCATTTCTATCAGCACGTCATTGAGCATGACAACCCTCGGCTCAATGACCTGGCGGCGGGAAAAGGCCAGTAATTGGCGGATCAGGCTCTCTACAAGGCAAAGAATGAGGGGGGGGAGGTTCTTTCCCTACATCAATCGAAGGTAATAGAGTAATCCAGGGGTTGATCAAGGAGGAGCACCCTGATAAGGGGTATCTGAAAAGAGACTCCTTCTTTATTTATTGTCCCTCCGGATTGGGACAACAGTCTGCCACTTATTTTTATGACCAGGTTAATAAAGGAGTTCCTGATCCCCTCA
>DRHE01000265.1 GCA_011049745.1 Spirochaetales bacterium
CTACAAACCCAGGGTCTTTACTTTACCGGAAGAAAAAGTAAGGGAAATTGTGGTAAAAGAGAGCGCCGGGATCTCTTCCGAGCAGAAATACCTGCGCGGTTTGTATACGGGCGGTACTCTGGCTGATGAAGCTATGATTCTCTTTGACCGCGAGATCGGTGGAATCTATTCCAATAACCAGGTTAAGGAGGAATTGGTGCCCAAGGATCCCCATGTTTCTCAAGAACATACAATAGTGGATCTTGGTGATGATGTATTTACCGTTGGCCGTCCCCACCCGATGATCGACCCCTCTACCCGTGAGGAAAGAATTGTCAGTGAAATGGAGGATCCTGAGGTAGCGCTCCTGCTGCTTGACATTGTTCTCGGTTACGGTTCTCATGATGATCCTGCCGGCGCTATTCTGGACAGCCTCAAAGCGGCCAGGGAGAAAGCCGGGCAGAGAGGCGGCTATCTAGCCATTATCGCCTCCATTACCGGCACTGAGGGTGATTTCCAGAATATGGCGGAGCAGCAGCAAAAACTGGAATCAATCGGCTGCATTGTTATGCCTTCCAACTACCAGGCATCCATGCTGGCTCTTGAGATTATCAGAAAGGTGGTTTGAAAATGGACGTTAAGAAAATCAATAAACTTTTTACTAATGATCTGGTTGCGATTAATATGGGACTCGAGTCTTTTGCGGATAACCTGAAAAAAGAGGGGGTCAGGGCTATACAGGTGAACTGGAAGCCGCCGGCAGGCGGCAATGCCAGGATGGTAGCGCTGCTCGCTAAATTAGGGCGATAGGTATGTAGATTAAAAATATAGAAATTATTTAGGAGGAAAAGATGAAAATGATCGATCTGACGATTCCTTTTGGAATCGCCACCCCGCCCTGGCCCAGCTATGAGCCGTTGCAGGTAAAATACTTCAAAAGGCTGGCCCCCAATGGCGCCAATGGACAGCTGGTAACCCATTCCAACCATGTGGGGACCCACCTTGACGGCGAGATCCATTTCTACACCCCGGGCAAGGATATTGCCTCACTGGATATGGACTTCCTGGTAAATGATGGTGTTGTAGTAGACCTTTCCGACTGCACTACTGACTATGATGTCTATACATCAAGGCAGGTAGAGGAAAGGGTAGAGGTAAGAGAAGGTGATATCCTGATTATCCATACCGGTTATCACCACTACGGCTGGGATCAGCCTACTGCGGATGAGATCCGCTACATGATTAAACATCCGGGTCCGGACCGCGAGTTTGCCGAATGGGCCAGAAAGAAAAAACTGCGCTGGATAGGTGTAGACTGCGGCAGCGCTGACCATCCGATGAATACTATTATCCGGGATTGGATGCCGCGGCAGAAAAAGGAGGCTGAAGCCTTCTTTCAGAAGAAATTCGGCAAGAGCCTGGAAGAATTTTTTACCGATGACAAGTACCAGTTGATGCACATCGAGATGTTCAATCACGGTATTATTCACCTGGAATGTGCAGGCGGTGACCTGGACCTGCTGCTTAATCAGCGGGTTACTATAGGCTGTTTCCCCTGGCGATTTGTAGATGGTGAATCGAGTATCGCCAGGCTGGTTGCCATGGTTGATGATGACCGTTATGAGAAATTGATGGAGAAGAAGAAGAATGCCAGGCTTACCAGGTTTGGCGATGTAGCCGGCGCATTGAATGACTGGCTCCATGAAGAGGCAAGGAAATGATTGAGGTTGTCTGACGATCCCGATCAACCTTGATTTCGGCTGCGGGTTTATGGGGCTCCTTTATAAAGAGGAGCCCTTTTTTAGGTGGCCGTCATGCTTATTGCGCCCCTGGGGCAGAGATCCACACAGGTGGAACAGGCTAAGCATTTCTCCGCATCTATAAACGTTACATCATCAGGATGTGTTATAGCAGGACAATGGCCGATTTTCCAGCAGATACCGCAGGAATTGCATTTTTCCGGATCAACACGGGCATAGCCGTCGTATATGGTGAGTTCATCAGCCGCCTTGATATTCTTGTGCAGCAGGTCTCTGAAATCTCTTATCCGCCGGTAGCCCATTTCCCGCATGTAACCCTTTAGCTGATCAAGCATCTTTGGCAGCCAGTCAAAACCCCTGAGCATAGTCTCCGTACAGATCTGTACAGCGTCACTTCCTACCATGATCTGCTGCACCCCGCTCTGCAGATCGGAGACACCGCCCGATCCCATTACAAAGGGCTCCGGCCCCAGGTAGTAGCGCATTTCATAGGTATCCCTTAAAGCCAAAGGTCTGATCCAGGGGCCTGACAGACACCCTAGAGTGATATTATCCTGCAGGCGGTAGATGGTTCCCATGGGATTGCGGATATCTATGTCCGGTATTCCCAGCCTGTTGGCTACTCCGACCACTGCGGCGGCACCTGCATGGATCGATTGGTATGCTGCCTGGGCGATCTTGCCCCCCTCTGGAGTGAGCTTGACGAATACCGGAACATTAACTGCATCCACAATCATCTTTACCACTTTGGGCAGCTCCACCAGGTCAGATCCAAGGC
>DRHE01000266.1 GCA_011049745.1 Spirochaetales bacterium
CGGAGTTTCGCGGAAAAAGAAAATAGAAAGGTAAACCTTGATCCGGGAATTCTCTCTTTAAGCCGTTTTATTCTGGCCAGCACCAAGGACAGTTCCCACCGGATTCCCTTGAACTCCGGTATTTACGGTGAAATAACCCTGATATATGAGAAGAATGAGTTCAGGCCGGTGGAGTGGACCTATCCTGATTATCAGAGTGAAAAGTACTGTTTAATATTAAAGGAAATTCGAGCCCTCTATATGAAACAGCTAAAATAGCCTTCATATAATCTTAGTAAGCCAGTACTGTACCGCCGCGCGGGTAAAGTGCACCGTCAAAGTCAGAGATTACCATGGCAGTTTTTTCAAAGATTATAGGCCGACTATATTTTACTATGTATCTGTTGCCCATTAAGATCAAGTGTAATATCTTAAAACCAGGTAAACAAATAAATTTGCTAAAGCAGGGGCTAAAAAATTGAGTGAAGAAAATGGAGTTGCTTTAGAAGAAGAAAGCGCAGTTGATTATCAGGCGGAGCTTGAAGAACCCAGGATGTTCCGGGTGATTTTACATAATGATCACTACACAACTATGGATTTTGTAGTGGAGGTGCTTACCGGGATTTTTCATAAGCCGGCTGCGGAGGCAACCCGGATTATGCTGGACGTGCATAAGAAGGGAATAGGTATAGTCGGTGTATACACTCTTGATATTGCCGCAACAAAAGTGGCGCAGGTGGATATTATGGCCAGAGAGCGGCAGTTCCCCCTTAAGTGCAGCTATGAAGAGGTCTGAATAAAATTGGAAATAAATCTGGAGCTCAATCAGATAGTTATGGCCGGCTTCAACGAGGCCAGGGAAAGGCGCCATGAATATGTAATGCCCGAGCACCTCCTGTACGCTTCTCTTTTTTTTGATGGTGGAAAAGAGATAGTTACCCGCTGTGGCGGAAATGTTCCGGAGCTGAAAATAAAATTGGAGAATTATTTTACCAGCAAAGTGCCGGTGGTCGAAGATATGGAACCAATGCAGTCCCTTGGCTTCCAGAGGGTTATGGAGCAGGCCATAGTGCACTGTCTCTCTTCAGAAAAGGAAAGTGTAGATCTGGGGGATGTTCTTATTGCCCTGTATGGCGAAAGAGAATCTTTCGCTCTTTATTTTTTACTTGGCCAGGGCATAAGCAGGATGGACCTTCTGAATTACATCAGCCACGGTGTCGGAGTAATCCCCGCAGCCATGGAAGAGCATGCCGGCCGGCCGGAGGCTTTAGAAAAAGAAGAGGGGCGGAAGAAACAGCGTGCCGGGGCCCTGGAATCATTTACTATCAATCTAACGGAAAAAGCGAGGCGCGGAGAGATTGATCCCCTGATCGGGCGTGAGGATATCCTGGAAAGGACTATCCAGGTCTTAAGCCGCCGGTTGAAGAACAATCCACTGCATGTAGGAGACGCAGGAGTCGGCAAAACCGCAATAACTGAAGGGTTGGCTCAATTGATAGTCGATGGGCAGGTGCCGCAGCCCCTGAAAAATCATTCAATATATGCTCTGGATATGGCTTCCCTTCTGGCCGGCACCAGGTTCCGGGGTGATTTTGAGGAGCGGCTGAAGAGGGTTTTAGCGGAACTGAAGAAAGAAAAAGAGGTGATACTTTTTATCGATGAAATTCATACAATCGTAGGCGCGGGCGCCGTGTCCGGGGGTTCAATGGATGCCTCAAATATCTTAAAGCCCCTGCTTGCTTCCGGAAATATCCGCTGTATCGGCTCGACTACCCATGAGGAGTACAGGAAATATTTCGATAAAGATAGAGCCCTGTCCAGACGCTTTCAGAAGATAGAGATACCTGAGCCCTCGGTTGAAGAGACTGAAAGCATACTGCAGGGGCTAAAAGAGAGATACCAGAGTTATCATGAGGTAGTCTATTCTGATGATGCTATTAAGGCAGTTGCCGAGCTCTCTGCCAGATACATTCAGGACCGCCATTTGCCTGATAAGGCTATCGATGTTATTGATGAGGCGGGAGCCTGGCTGCGGCTTTACGGCAAGGCTGAAGCTGGGAGCAGTACAAAGAGAAAAGGGAAGAGCCGCGGCGGTACCGATGATAAAGCGGAAAAGAGAGTTACAGTAAAAGTGATCGAAATGATAATAGCCAAGATGGCAAAGATCCCGGAAAGAAGTGTCTCATCGGCTGAAAATGAAAAACTGTTAAGCCTGGAAGAGGAGCTGAAGGAGTGGGTATATGGCCAGGACCAGGCGATCTCGCGGGTGGTAAGGGCCATCCGCGCTTCCCGCGCCGGTTTCCGTGATGAGGGTAAACCGATTGCCTCTTTCCTCTTTGTCGGTCCCACCGGGGTGGGCAAGACGGAGCTGGCCAGACAGCTCGCCGGGATAATGGGCATCACTCTGCTGCGTTTCGATATGAGTGAATACCAGGAAAGGCATACAGTGGCCCGACTCATCGGGGCTCCGCCCGGGTACGTGGGCTATGAAGAGGGCGGGCTGCTTACTGAAGCGGTAAGAAAGACACCCTACGCGGTGCTGCTGCTGGATGAAATTGAAAAAGCCCATAATGATATTTTTAATACCTTACTGCAGATAATGGATTATGCCACACTTACGGACAACAGCGGCCGTAAAGCGGATTTCCGTAATATTATTTTGATCATGACCTCCAATGCCGGGGCCCAGGAACTGGGTAAACGGCTGGTCGGTTTCGGGGAGCGAAGTGTAAAGGGCGACGCATTGAATAGAGCGGTGGAGGATCTCTTTTCCCCGGAATTCCGCAACCGCCTCGATGCTACGGTAACTTTTAATGATCTGGATAAGAAAATAATCTTACAGATTGTGCAAAAAGAAATTGATCTTTTTAAGATCCAGCTGGCCCTTAAAAATGTCACTCTTACCCTTTCTAAAGGTTGTTTGAAATGGCTGGCGGAAAAGGGCTATTCTCCTCTCTTCGGCGCCCGGGAGATCTCCAGGCTTATTCAGGATAAGATTAAATCTTTTTTTGTTGACGAAGTGCTTTTTGGTTCCCTTGCACATGGGGGTCGGGCACGCGCGGAAATTGAGGGAGATGAGGTTATTATCAAGGTGGGTGATTAGCTGTGCCCCGGGTTGAGCTTACAGCACCGGCAGGAGACCGGGCCATGCTTAACGCTGCGGTGCAGGCTGGCGCTGATGCGGTATATTTAGGGATCAGGGGTTTTAATATGCGGGCCACAGCCCGCAATTTTGCAGTTGAAGAATTAAGTGAAATTACTGAGTTCAGTCACCGGAAGGGTGTAAAGGTTTATCTCACCTTAAATACAATAATCTATGAGCAGGAGCTCCCGGCTTTAGAAAGAATCCTCCTCCAGGCAAAAGAGGCAAAGATCGATGCAGTCATAGCCTTTGATCTTGCGGTTGTTCATGGAGCGGCGGAGTTGGGGCTTAAGATACATATTTCCACTCAAGCCGGAGTATCAAATTCTGAGGCTGTCCGCTTTTATCAGCAACTTGGCGCCGGCCGTTGTGTATTGGCCAGGGAGTGTTCCCTGGAACAGATCAGGACAATCAGGGAAAAAACTGACGTGGAGATCGAGGTCTTTGCTCATGGTGCCATGTGTGTTTCTCTTTCAGGCAGGTGTTTCCTCTCCCAGTTCCTCTATGGCCGCTCGGCGAATCGCGGGGATTGTATTCAGCCCTGCAGAAGGGCTTACGATACCTATTTGCTTAAAGACCGGCAGGAGGGCGGAGAGCTGGTAATGGGAAATGACTATATTTTAAGCGCCAGTGATCTGTGTACCCTTCCTTTCTTAGAGCAGCTGCTTCCCCATGTCCATTCACTGAAAATCGAAGGACGGGCCAGAAGCCCTGAGTATGTGGCCACGGTGGTAAGGGTTTATCGCGAAACCCTGACAGCTATAGAGCGGGGGTTAAATACACGGGATTTTAATGAAAAGCAGCTGGAAAAATTAAAAGGTGTTTACCACCGTGGCTTCTCCGGCGGCTTTTACCTTGGCAAGCCGATAGATGAGTTTACTAAAGCTCCGGGATCTCAGGGGAAAATGAGAAAAATGAGCCTGGGTTCAATCAGAAATTTTTACAGCAGAATAGGGGTGGCGGAAATAGCAGTTACGGCGAATGAACTGAAACTGGGCGATGAGATATTGATTATCGGACCCAAAACCGGTGTGGTAAGCGAGAAAGTGGCCTCCCTGCAGGTAGAGCACCAGCGGGTTGAGTCGGCAGCAAAGGGAGAATTGGTGGGAGTTAAATTGAGCTCCAGGGTAAGAAGAAACGATCAGGTCTTTCTCCGGCAGGAAATAGAGAAGGGAGAAGATTAATTGTCCGGTTGGAAAGTACAGGAGGGATCAGGATCCCTCCTTTTAAATTTTATTCTTTTACTTTTCCTGGCCTCCTCCTTTACCATCTCTGCTTCGGATTTAGCTGTAGATCTGATGCTCGGTTTTAATGGTTTCATTAAGCTGGGGAGCACATTTTAAGCCGGGACAATTCACCGATAGAAGAGCTGCTGCCTGTTGAGCTGCTCGGTATTGAAGTGCTGGAACCTCCGGGTGCTCTTGAATTTCCGGAAAAGGTGGCTGTGGCTAATTCCCGTCTTATTTCAGGAGAAGTGCTCTTCGGGGAAGAGGATACACCCCTGATAGTCAGGCAAAAAAGGGGTAAGGGTTTTGTATTTTTTATGGCCTTTGACAGCTCGGAAGCGCCCCTCTCCGACTGGCCGGGAAAGATCGCTCTCTAGCAGCAATTTGCTGAAAGTGGATAGCCTGGAGTCCGGTATGAAGGAAGCACTGCTTGAAAGCCTCACCGGGAGAGAATTGGCAGATATTATGATAATCGGCTGGATAAGGGAACCGGTTCTGGCAATTAAAAGTGAAGGCAGCTTCTTGAAGCGGCAAAACCTCTCCCTGGTCTATCTGCCGATAAATATTGGCGAGGGTTTTTAAGCAGATGAAAGATCCAATTGTGCAGGAAGGAATGCAGGTCTATTTTTATCTTAACAGGATTCGCAACATATACTTTCATTATCTGCTTATTTCTGCGGTTGTCCTTTTCCTGGCTTGGCCCGGTCAGCCCTTCTATTATTACCTTGATTTCAACCGTCACCCTTTAAGCTTCCAGATCATCTCTATTGCCACTTTGCTGCGGGGAAAGATTGTTTTTTCTTTTTTTCACACCCTCTTTTTGCTCACCTTTTCACTGCCCTTCCTGCTGGCGAGCTTAAGCATTTCAGGGTTGTCTCTCTCTGAGCTTTATTTTTCGCTGCTCGTTGTTTTTACCGCATCCCTGACCTGTCGCATTATAGGCCTGCTGCTGGCAGCGATTTTTGCGGAGCGCTCCTTTCTCCTGGAGCTCTCCATGATGCTTTCACTAATAATCCTATATATCCCCCCGATTTCTCTTTTCCCGCAGGCAAGTGCTATTACCATACTGCTGAATTCAATTTATTTATAGCCAGGTTTCCTCTTCCAAAAGTAAAAGTATACCATCCTTTGTTTTAAATGCAGGTTGTGAATGGTTCTGTCGTCAGCCTATTGCCTTAATTGGGCACGATGGGTTGGAACTGGGAGGAAGCCGGAGTGATCCGGTTTCCTTACCACATCGCTCACTGCCCCCCGGGGGTGAGTCGATTGTTCCGGAAGAGAGAAGACTCATTGATTTTCGGAGAGAGATTGAAGAGGTGATCAGGAAGGAGGAAGTCCCCCTCAATTACCGGGAGTATATAAAGAATTATTTTTTAAAAATCAACATTATTCAGGATTGAAGTCAGGAGATTATATGGCAAATAAGCAGAGCGAAAAAGATGTGTCAGCAAGGGTGGAGGACTTTCAAGAGAGTTACCGCCGCATAAAAGAGGAGATTTCCCGCATGATTGTGGGCCAGGAGGGTATAATTGACGGTATCCTTATCGCTCTTTTCAACGGTGGACATGCGCTGCTTGAGGGTATTCCCGGATTGGGAAAGACCTCGATAATAAAGAGTCTTGGTGAGGTTCTGGATTTAGATACCTGCAGAATTCAATTTACTCCCGACCTTATGCCGGCGGATATAATCGGCACCAACATTCTTCTGCAGGATGAGCAGGGCAAAAGGCTTTTCCAGTTTCAAAAGGGACCCCTCTTTGCGAATATTGTGCTGGCGGATGAGATAAACCGTGCCACACCAAAAACCCAGTCCGCGCTCTTAGAGGCTATGCAGGAGCAGCGAATAACCGTAAGCGGCAAAACCTACCGGTTGCCACCCCCTTTTATTGTGCTGGCCACTCAAAATCCAATTGAAATGGAAGGGACCTATCCCCTGCCCGAAGCGCAGATGGACCGCTTTTTCTTTAAATTAATAGTCGAATATCCTTCAGTAGAGCAGATGTCGGAAATCCTGGATAAAACCACCTGTGAATACCGGGCTGATCTCAAAAAGGTCGGGGATTCTGTTTTTATTGAAGAGGCAAAAGAGTTGATCCGTTTGGTGCCTCTGGCCGCCCATGTTAAAGATTATTGTGTGCGCTTAACTCAAGCCACCCGCCCGGAAACGGAATACAGCTCCGCTATGGCGGAAAAATATATTCGCTATGGCTCCAGCCCCAGGGGCGCCCAGAGCCTGGTGATGGCGGGAAAGGTAAAAGCCCTGCTCGATGCTCAGGGTTTTGAACAGGGGCTTAAAGAGCTTCTCTACCAAAAATTTGATATTGTGTTAATACAGATTCTGTCAGAGGAGGAAATTGAACCGCAGTTTTCCGGTGATGCCAGGCTGATTGATCTGGAAACCGGGGCTCAGCGCAGCCTGCTGATCGATAAGCAGCTCTTGAGGTTCTACCGTGACCGAACTTTTAAGTTTTTTAAAAGAATCGAAGAATTCTCTCTGGAGCGGGGGATTGAATATCTCCGAACCAGTACCGTGGTACCCTTTGAAGACCTGATCCTTAAATACTTGAGCCAGGGGCTTCACCTGCGATGAATCTGGGAAACCCGGGAGTTTTATGGCTGCTATTTCTTTTGCCGCTTATTATTTTACTGCACCTGGTTCGCAAGAAACGTCCCGTAATAATGGTTTCTTCTCTTTTGTTCTCCTTCCACGGGAAGACAGGAATGTGATACTGATCCTCGATACCACGGCCAGTATGAAGGCCAGAGGAAGAGGGGGTGTGCGTTTCGAGGAAGCCAGGCGCAGAGCCCTTGCAGTGCTGGCTGGTCTAGGCAAGTCGAGCCGGATGCTGATTATCGAGGCGGGAAGTAAACCGCGGCTGAAGAGCTCATTTATCAAAGAGTGGCTAGCCTTGCGCGGTATTATCGATAATTATGCTCCCACAGATGAAGCGGGAGATATGAGTGCAGCTTTAGTAACCGCGCTTGCCTTTGCCCGGGAAGATGATCAGATTGTGGTTGTGACCGACGGCGCTTATGATAATCTGGAGGTTCCGGCTCTAGAGAAGAGAGACGTTCGTTTTGAGCTGGTAGGGGAGGGCGGCCGTAACAGCGGTATAACCCAGTTTCAATTCCGGCAAACTTATGGTTCCCATGAGCAGTTTGAAGTGCTCATTACCGTGGCCAATTTCAGCCGGCAGCCCATTAAGGCTCACCTGGAATTGTTCATGGATCAGAGTTTGATATTTGATCAGGCTTTAAGTCTTGGGGCCGGGGAAGAAAGGGACCTGATCTTTCCCTATTCCGGTATTATCGGTGAAAGGGCGGAGGTCTTTTTAGATTATGATGATGACCTTGAGGTTGATAATCATGCTTATGCGGTTTTCTCAAGTATTAAGGAAATTCAGGTGCTCCTGGTCGGTGAAGATAATATATTTCTGCGGAGCCTGCTGGAATCCTATCCTCGAGTAGTGCTTACAGAGATAAAAAAGGCTGAAGAAACCTTTAAGAATATAGATATTACTATTTTTGACGGGACAGCGCCCCCTTTTCCCTTAAAAGGGAATATTGTGCTTATCAATACGCTGGCTGTGGATGTGCCCATAAGACTGCTGGGGCAGGTTCGCGCTCCAGGGGAAATTAAGTGGCGGAAGAACCATCCGCTTATGAACTCTCTTGAGCTTACCGACCTGAATATCTTCCAGGCCCAGTCTGTAGCTGTGGGTAAGGGGTGGAAACCCTGCTCTACTCCGGGAGCACTCCCCTGATCTCCATCTATGAAGAAGATGAGCTTAAGTTAATCCACATCGGT
Organism: Spirochaetales bacterium; assembly: GCA_011049745.1. Lineage (GTDB taxonomy): Bacteria > Spirochaetota > Spirochaetia > SZUA-6 > DRHE01 > DRHE01. The sequence continues at coordinate 8,156 of DRHE01000266.1, forward strand.
TTTGATTTCAGGAAATCTGATTTTCCCCTGCGGGTGGCTTTTCCGGTTTTCTGGGGAAATATGTTTAACTGGTTCTTTTCCGGGGAATTAGCAGAGAGTTCCAGCCGGATTCAGACCGGAGAACCGCTGCCCGTAAGAGTGGGCGGCAAACCGGAAAAGCCACCCGCAGGGGAAAATCAGATTTCCTGAAATCAAAACCGATGTGGATTA
>DRHE01000267.1 GCA_011049745.1 Spirochaetales bacterium
GTGCACCTATTGCGCTAATTAATTTATCGCGTTTTACCAGAATATAATCCGTGTTGTAGGTGGAAATTGCGAATATGGGGATGCCGGCTTTTACTAAGGAATCAGATAAAACACTTTGAGTTACCCAGTAGGTTGGAAATATGCCGCCAAAGTAATGCCAGGGGGCTGGAATTGTGAGTCCCACAAAACACGGGATAATCAGGAGCCCCAATCCCTTTGCAAAAGCCAGGCCCTCCACTTTATTTCCGGCAAAGGAAGCGATCATCAGGGCAAAGAGAGGCGCTTCAAGCGAAGAGAGCAGATTCCATAAGCCACCATTCCCGTTGAAACTTCCACTCGCTCATAGTAGTCTGATCTCAATTCTTTGAGATTTCTCCCGAACACTTTAATGGAACCGGAATAGCCCTTTAAAATGCCAAGGAGGATCTTCTGTGTCGTACTCTTTCCAGCCCCCGAAGGCCCGAGAAAGCCGAAAATCTCTCCCTTTTTTATTGTAAATTCCAGACCTTTAATAGTTTGTTCCCGGTTTCCCTGATAGGTAAAATGCAGATCTTTAACTTCGATCATTATTCTTATCCTTCCCCTGGATCATTGATTCACATACCATATCGATAAAAAGCTCTATGACCTCCGGATACACTTCCTCGCCTATCCCTTCTTTATGCAGATTCAAAAAAAAGAGAGCTCTGAAAAAACCGGAAAGCACTTCGGGACTCTCCCTCCTGAACACGCCTTCCTGCTGCCACTTGCCGACCAGGGAGGAAATGAAATCATCATCGCTTTTAATCAGTTTTTCCCGCTTTTCTTCGGGCAGCCGCCGCATAATGATCTCAATTTCTCCTTCATCAAGCAGGAGCTTAATCAGTGGTTTTTCTTCAATTACCTTGAACTGATACTGAAGCAGCTTTCTTAAGATCTCCTTCGGTTGCCCAGGTTTACTGAAAATATCCCGGATTATCTCGCCCCGGATTTCATCTTCCAGATCTTCCATAATGTCGGCAAAAAGCTCTTCCTTGGTTTTATAGAAAAGGTAGAAAGAACCCTTGGCAAGTTAATGCTCGGCTGAGAAGTGAAATATTGTTTATTGCTTTGATTCAAGGCATTCTTGAATATGAGGAGATTAAAAGGCAATTGGAGGAAATGGGTGATTATGTAAGTATACCGAGTATTCGTCAGGTTTTATTGGAAAATGGAATTATTGAGAAGATCAGTCTACGGGATCCGAGAGTATAGCAAGCAGAACTTTTTTGTAGTGAAGATAAATAGCAGATATATTTAGATTTTGGTAAGGACAGAAAAATGTCGGGAACAGCTACAAAAGGAAGGGATCAAGGAAGAGAAGTAAGAAAAGTAAAATTACGGGATACCGGAACTACGCTGGGACCTCTTCAATCTCTGGGTAAAAAAAGCAGGCCCCACCCTGAACAGTTTTACTGGGATTGGGTATGTCCTGGGTGCGTTTCCCATAATACCTGCGCTCATGATCGTACGCCTAGCCCCGGTCGCACTGGCCATTCCACTCATCTATCTCTTTTCTATATTTCTTCTGCCCAGGATTTTTCGGGTCCGAAAGCTTCCCTACTTCCTGTCCTACGGCAAGATCGAGAACAATTTTCAGAAGTTTAAGACGTTTTTGGAGACCGTTCCCTCCGAGGAGGAGCGGAACCAGATGGGCAAGCTCTACCTGAGCGGGTATACCAATATTGCCATGATGAGATTAGTGATTAAAAGCAAGGGGCATTGGGACGAGGACTATTTCCACCGGGTACGGTATTCTGCCGGCTCTTCGTCCGGTTCCTCCTCATCGGGCAGCTCGTTCAGCGGCGGGGGCGGCTCCTTCGGCGGGGGCGGTGCCTCAGGAGGCTGGTAACATGGGAAAACAGAAACTACTCGATCGATTACTCTCCCCGGAGGATCAGGAGCGGGTCCTTTCCCAGATACGACAGATCGAAAAGAACAGTTCCGGCGAGGTCCGGGTTCACCTGAGCGATCAACGGGTAAAGGATGTCTATCAAGCAGCACGTAAAACCTTCTCCGCCCTGGGTATGACCGCTACACGACAGCGCAACGGAGTGCTCATCTTTCTTTCTATCGCTTCCCGGCGATTTGCGATTATTGGGGACGAGGGTATAGACCGGGTCACCGCTTCGGATTACTGGGATAAACTAAGAGACAGTATGGCCGAGCAGTTCCAGGCCGGGCACTTTGCCGACGGCCTGCTCGAGCTGTTGGCCCGAGTGGAAGAAGTGCTGATTTTGAACTTCCCCTACCAGGAGGGTGATGTCAACGAGCTGTCTGATGAGATCTCTTACCACATCAGCAAGCCCAACCCGCTGCCCTGGCTGATTGTGGGGGGTATCTTACTGTCGCCTCTGTTCAATCTCTTTACCGCCCTGGCTCTGCGCCGGAGCGGCCTGGAATTCTTGATGCGCAGGAATAAATTTGCGGCATTGATCAACCTGGCCGCCTGGGTTACCGGGGTACTTTGCTACCTGGCCTGGTACCTGTTCTATCGCCCCTGGTCATGACGGCGGAGGGACAATTCTCAAACGTTTTGGTGTTTCGCTGGAACAGGACCTGATAGGCAAGTTCGATAAGCTCTTGCTCGAAGAAAGATGCTCCAACCGCTCAGAAGGAATCCGTGACCTGATCCGAGAGGGAGTGGTTAAAGGAGGACAGGGAAATCGCCGGTGTCGCCATCCTGGTCTACGATCACCATCAGCGCGAGTTGGCCCAGAAGGTGACCAGTATCCAGCAGCGCCACTATGCTCAGATCATCTCTTCCCTAACTGTCTGGATGTGATTTTATTGCAAGGCAAGGCCCGGGAAATTAAGCGCTTTGCTAAGACCTCTGATCTTCAATAATTTCTGCAGCATCTCCAACATGTGCAGACCTTTGCTTTTGATTCAAAGTGAGAGCAGATATCCCCTGCCGAAGATCTTATAGAGCTGGCTGGATAGCCATTTTTCCGCATGGCTTTTCCCGGGTGTCCTCATGCGTATAGGTGAATTGATAATCCTCATTTCACCCGCTTCAAGCCTCTGAAAGACATCCGGATTTCGCAGGTTCATATATTCGACGATTATGCCTTTGCGGTAATTATGATGTATGTATTCAATTGTGCCGTCTTTTCTTGCGCTTACCACCATGGCTACATGGGTCAGGGGATCGTTCGATCTGCCATCTTCATTCCTATCATAGGTGTTGTCCCAGAAGATAATATCCCCGGTCTCAGGCAGGTTTGTATCGTATAACAGCTTTTGCTGCTCAAGGCTCTTATAGAGGCGGATAACACCATTGCCGCTGTATTTTGGAAAATCCCTGGTCAGATCAAGACCAGCATAATAATAGATGGCCAACACCACGCCGGTGCAGTCTAGAGCGAATTTTTTTCCACGGATATCAAGGCTGTCCTTACCGAGCACGTATCCGGCGCCCTCAGCCAATGTTTCCTGAACAGGGCCGGCTTCAGGAAGGGCTTGTACCGGACTCTCTTCCCTTATCCTCTCAGGGGTTGAGGCACAGGAAACAAGGTAGAGCAGGGAACAAACCAGAACTGAAATATCTATGATCAACCTCATTGCAGCTATTCTATAGAGGCCGGAAATAAATATCCAGCCTGAAGATTCCACTGGTCAAATCTTCTGCTTCCCGTTAAAGCAGTAGGTACAGAAACCTCCATGTAAATATTTATTGTCAAGCAGGCCCTGCTCACTCAGATAGCCCAGGGAATCGGCTGCGAGAAAGCTGCAGATCTTCTCCACAGAATAGCGGGAGGCAATAAGGCGGCTTGTTTCCGCTGTATTGATCCCCAGGTAACAGCTGTACCTGTAGGGAGGAGAAGAGACCCTGATGTGAATCTCCCTGGCGCCGAAATCCCGCAGAATACGGATCAGGTTCTTCAGAGTAGTGCCGCGCACCACAGAATCTTCAACCAGCACCACCCTCCTGTCCCGGATTACCGAGCGGTTGGGGTTATATTTCTTGCGGACCTTGGCATCCCGGATAGCCTGAGTGGGCTCGATAAATGTCCTGCCGATATAGTGGCTTCGGATCAGGCCGAAATCAAAGGGAATGCCGGATTCCCGGCTGTAACCAAGCGCGGCAGCGGTACTGGAGTCCGGCACGGGAATCACAATATCTGCTTCCACAGGATGCTCGCGGTATAACCGGCGGCCAAGCTCCTTGCGTATTTCACTGGTAGAAACCTCACTGCCGAAGAGGAAACTATCGGGCCTGGCAAAATAGATATACTCAAATATGCAGCGCAGCTCCTCACCTGGCGGCTGCAGCTCTTCCCTGCTTAAACCATTATCATCGATTATCACCAGCTCACCGGGTTTTACCTCATCGATATACTCCGCTCCGATAATGTCAAAGGCCGTAGTCTCCGAAGCAACTACAAAGCCCGTACCTACCCTGCCGATAACCAGTGGTCTCACTCCGGAGGGATCCCTGACCGCGATCAGCTCCTTGCGGGTAAGCAGCAGCGCCGAGTAAGCGGGTTTCACACCCGTAAAAGAGGCGGAAATTATGCGGGAAATATTTTTCTCTTTGGAACGGGCGAATTTGTGCAGGATAATCTCGGTATCACTATCTGTCTTGAATATACATCCCTCTTCCTGCAATTCCTTCTTAAGAGACCGGTAGTTGGCAAATTGGCCATTGTGGGCAATAGCCACCTCGCCATTGCGGGTCTCCGCTATCAGGGGTTGAGTGTTTTCTATGTTGGAGGAACCCTTGGTGGAATAACGGTTATGGCCGATAGCAGCCCTGCCATTTAAACCATGGAGTATCTCGGCGGTAAAAATCTCATTTACTATGCCCATACCGAAATAACTGTAGAATTTCCGGCTAGATGTAGTGACAATGCCGCAGCTCTCCTGGCCCCGGTGCTGCAGATTATGCAGTCCCAGGTATACATATTCCGCCGGTTTTTCCACCCCCCAGATACCGAAGACCCCGCATTTATCCCTTAGAATATCCTCATCTCTCCGGCTCACAGCTTCATCTCCCGCCCTGCACCAAGCAGCTCACTGTGCTCTGCCAGCAGAGATTCAATATATTCGGCCAGGTACTCCTCAACCTGCTTCTCCGCACGCCCGGAAAAGTCACCCTTATAGGCAATTTTCTGCAGCTCCTCCAGGCTGAAGGGCAGGCGCTCATCTTCACCAAGTTTTTCTAAAAGCCTGTTTTCCCTGCCCAGCTCTTTGATTTCCTCGGCCGTTTCAACTGCCCTCTGCCTGATAGCCTCATGGAGAAGCTGCCGGTCACCTCCCTTTTTTACCCCTTCCATGATTATGGTTTCCGTTGCCAGGAAGGGAAGCTCTGAATCGAGTAATTTCTTGATTATTATTGGGTAGACCTTCATCCCCTCTATCACATTGCGGTAGATAGTAAGCAGGGCGTCCACTCCCAGGAAAGCCTGGGGCATGTAGAGCCTGCGTCCTGCGGAATCATCGAGGCTTCGTTCCAGCCACTGGTTGGCCGCCGTATGATCCGCAGCCTCTCCCTGGCTCATTACATAGCGGGCAAGGGAACATATTCGTTCACAGCGCATGGGATTCTTCTTATAGGCCATGGCCGAGCTGCCGACCTGTTTGCTGCCGAAGGGTTCATCTACCATCTTCAGGTGCTGCATCAACCGGAAATCAACGCCAAACTTGTGGGCGCTTAGAGACATATTCTTGAGAATATCCATAATACGGGCATCCCACAGCCGCGGATAGGTCTGGCCGGTAACCGGAAAGCTCCGGCTGAAGCCGAGTTTCTCACAGACCAAATTATTCAGATGTTTTACCTTCTGATGATCCCCGGAAAAAAGCTTTAGAAAACTATCCTGGGTTCCGGTTGCCCCTTTTATGCCTCTAATGCGATAATTAGCCAGGAGGTAATCCAGATCCTCCAGGTTGATGGCCAGCTCCTGCAGCCAGAGCGCACCTCTCTTGCCCAGGGTGGTGGGTTGTGCCGGTTGAAAATGGGTATAACCAAGGCACTGTAAAGACTTGTATTTCCCGGCAAAATCAGAGACGGCCTTGATCAGATTGATCAGCAGAGTGCGAACAAGTTTTAAAGCCTCATAGTATTGAATAAGCTCAGTATTGTCGGTAACAAAGCAGCTGGTGGCGCCCAGGTGAATAATGGGCTTTGCCAGCGGGCATTGCTCTCCGTAAGCCAGCAGTGCGGCCATTACATCATGGCGCAGCTCTTTTTCCTTCTCCGCCATTACCTCGAAATTAAGGTTCTTCTCCTGACTCTTTAGCTCTGCCACCTGCTCCTCAAGGATATTCAAGCCCAGCTCTTTTTGCCCTTCAGCCAGAGCAATCCAGCAGCTTCGCCACTTTTTAAATTTATAATCATCGGAAAATAGATAACTCATCTCCTCACCGGCATAGCGTTGGGCCAGGGGGTTTGAATATCTATTGCGCATTACATCCATTTTCAAATTACCTGTTGTATGCTTTTAATTTTTCCAAAACCATCTCCAGTTCCGGCACGGTAAAGAGCTTCCTGCCCGTATAGCGGTTGCAGCCGGCCATGTACAACTGCGAAACCAGATCCACCAGTTCCCGGGGCAGTTTAACCGGCTTAACCGGGCATTGCTCCTGCCACCCCTGTCCCCTCTTTTTCCAGCTTTCACAGGCTGCGCCAAACTCAGGCTGGTTATTCTTATACCACTGCCGCAAAACCTCTTTACTGATCTGCTCCCCGTTAAGGGCGAAACGGTTCTCATCAAAGGTGCCCAGAACATCACAAACTGAAAGAGCGTTATCATACACAACCTCGATCTTGCCGTCAAAGTGCTGGAAACCAGCCCTACCAGCAAGCTCGGTGATACAGTCATTAACCCTTAAGGCCATCGAGGAAAGTTTCCGGAACTCACCCTCTTCCAGCCCGGAGATAAAAAGGGCCTCTTCCACAGTCAACATGCGGTCTCCGGATTCCAATTTAGTGGTATAATTCATCACTGCAGCCGGCAGCATCTCGCCTGCTTGCGGAAGGTGATCAAGCCCCAGACCTTTCAATATCTCGGCCTGCCTGCGGCTGCTTTCAGCCCGGTCACTTATCATTGCCGCCCTTTCAAGGGTGCTGAAAACAGAGCTTCCCAGGGGTAGACCATTGCGGAAAATTATTTCCAGTCCGATCAGATAGTTATTTATCCTGCCGCGATTGGCATCAAAAAAGGAGTAGTCATAAACAACCTCTCTGCCACCCTCTGAGTTGGAGAACTCCCTGGCAACAGGGTAATAGACACGTGCCAGCTTTATCTGTATAGTTGGGTCCGCGAGCTTTGCCCCGGCACTGCTTTCCGGAAGATCAGAAAAGCGCAGGAGTTTGCCGCCCCCTGCTGCCGTGCCGCCTGCTCCCGGGCCACCTGCTGCCGGGCCCCATGCTGCCGGCGAGCCTGGCTCAAGACTATCCGTCACCAGACCGCGGTAATGGCTCTTGATTCCCCTTCTTTCCAGCTCTTCAAAATTATAAGCAGCCATAAAAGCCAGGGCCCGGCCCTTGTTCAGAATATGATCGGGCATCTCGCCCCAGTCAAATACGCTGTAACGATCTGAAAAGACGAAGTTTCCCAACCCGGCCCGGTTCTCAAAGGCCTGTTCCAGCACTTTCAAATCTTTTACACTTCCCATGGATTCCCCCCGGTAAATCTTTTCTGGAATTCCCTATCACTCTTTTCAAGGCTCATGACCTTTTTCCTGTTGTACTGTTCCAGCAGTTTACGGTAACGGGGATTAAGGTGGGCAAAAACCTGGGCTGCAAACTTGCCCACATTCTTTGCATTGGCAATATAGGCATTGGCGCTTCCAGGGGGATTTGTCAAACAGCTCTCATTGGGGGCATCCGGCGGGCAGCTGATTACCGGATGCAGAGCATGAAAAGAAAGAGTCCCTGACAGGGCATCGGTGCCCCCGGCAACAGCGACAAAAACAATGGCAGCCGTAAGTGCATTATAGCCTCTGATTATTTCCAGCAGAGTATCCGGATTTTTATGCGCCGAGCAGATACGCACTTCAAATGGGAGCTCAAAATACTTGAGAGACTCAATAATTTTTTTCAATATGGGGCCGGTCGCTTTCTGAACCGGCCATAATAACAACACGCTGATCCATCTATGCCTCCTGCAAAGAACTTAAGTTGTTTTTATAGCTCTAAAACCGATGTCCTTGCGGAAATAGCTCTGCTCAAAGTCTATTCCCGCCACTCCCTGGTAAGCACGCTCAATTGCCTCGGCTATGGTGCTTCCGGTTCCGGTTATACCCAGCACCCTGCCCCCAGTGGTAACCGTCCTGCCGCAATCATCATTACCGGTGCCTGCATGAAAAATATAGAGGTCCTGGCTGTTATCTGCACCGGTGAGCTCAGCAAGGCCCGAAATGATCCTTCCCTTTTTATAGGCGCCGGGATAACCCCCCGAAGCCATAACTACACAGCAGGCCGCCCCCTTTTTCTGCTTAAGCTGCAGTTCCGGTGAGTAGCTCTCCAGCCCTCCCGCTGCTGCAGCTGCCAGCAGTTGATAAAGATCCTCACCCAGCAGGGGCAATACCGCCTGGGTTTCAGGGTCTCCGAAACGGCAGTTAAACTCCACCACCCGCGCCTCTTCTCCTTTGATCATCAATCCGGCGTACAGGCAACCCCGGTAAGGTGTGCCTTCCAGAACCATAGCCTCAAGCAGGGGCCGGATAATCTCCCTATCAACCCTGTTCATGACAGCCCCGGTTACCAGGGGTGCAGGTGCATAAGCCCCCATGCCGCCGGTATTCGGCCCCTTATCACCATCAAAGATGCGCTTATGGTCCTGAGCCGGCGCCAGGTAAAGAGCATTCCGGCCGTCGCAGATGGCAAAAACAGA
>DRHE01000268.1 GCA_011049745.1 Spirochaetales bacterium
CGGCTGGATCGTTGACAAATTCGGTAACCTGTCAACCCTCGCCGGCTCACCTTGACACCCCATCCTCAGAGTTGTTAGAATATTTTACTCTCAATGACCGATTCCGTGGAACTTTACAACGCTCATGTTATTGATCTCCGCATTGCTTATACTATTAAAAAAAATCTGCAGGCGATTGGTTTAAGTCAAACTGATATATCTATCTATGAGGACCGGCTGTTCAATTATTTAATAAAACTTGAAAATGTTGATACAGGATCGGCAGTTCTACTGGAATCCTGCATGAAAGGACTGGATGGCACAGTAGTTATGAATAATGGGTCCGGCCATTCTGTTCCGGGGCAAAGTGACGTTATCGTTTCCTGCAGCAGGCACACCATCTATCGTCTTATACAGCGGCTTCGCGAAGAACCTTTCAATCTTGATCAGCTTAGCCGAGAGATTGAAGAGTCTTTGCCTGCGAATAAACTGAAAATAGCCTGGGGAAAGCGAACTCTTGATTTTTCTGATAAAACCTATGTTATGGGCATCCTTAACTGTACTCCTGATTCTTTTTATTCGGCTAGTTGCGCCCCGACTCTGGAAAGCGCTGAAGAGAAGGCGCTAAAAATGATTGCTGACGGTGTGGATATCATTGATGTTGGGGGGGAATCAAGCAGGCCCGGTTCCGAATCGGTGGAAACCAGTGAAGAACTTAAACGTGCAGTCCCGGTCATTAAGATGATCAGGGAAAAATCTGAAGTACTGATTTCCATAGATACGCGCAAATCTGAAGTCGCTGAACAAGCCATAGAAGCCGGTGCGGATATTGTAAATGATATTTCCGGTCTTAAAGAGAATACTGCTCTGGCAAAGCTTATTGCTGAAAAAGGGATTCCCGTAATCATAATGCACATGCGCGGCACTCCTAAAGACATGCAGGAGGAACCCTTTTATAAGGATACGGTAAGTGACATTTTAAAAGAGATTAAGTCAGCAGTAGCTTTTGCTCAGAGCTGCGGGATTTCACGCAAGAAAATTATTGTGGACCCGGGAATCGGTTTCGGCAAGCGTGTTGAGGATAACTTGCGTATTATTCAGCAACTTGCCTCTCTGCAATCACTAAATCTTCCGATTCTTATTGGGATATCGAGGAAATCATTTATTGCTGGAATAATAAAACAGCCGGTTGAGAATAGATTAACCGGTACAATAACAGCCAATACCATGGCTATCCTGAATGGGACAGATATTGTCCGTGTGCACGATGTGCCGGATGCTTTGGAAATGGTCCAGATCATCGATGCGGTACGCAGGGTAAATTATTAATCACTGGAGGATTTTTTGGATTGGTTAACCAGGAATTGGCTATTCCGTGAGTTTATAATTCCCTCGCTGGATGTTCTGCTCCTTGCCTATCTTATCTTCAAAACCTATCAAATCCTGGTGCAGACCAGGGCTATCCAGCTTATAAAGGGCGCCTTGCTCATAGGTCTTGTTTACCTATTAGCCTTTTTTCTGCACCTTAACACCTTCCTTTGGATACTTAATATGCTTGTTCCCGGATTGGTAATTGCCATGGCAATTGTATTTCAGCCTGAGCTGAGAAGGATCTTCACCAGGATAGGTCAAAGTGATTGGTTCCGGATTGGCTCCAGAGTGCGCTCCTATCATGTTGAGGCTGTTATTAACTCTATTGAGATCCTCTCCGCTCATAAACGTGGTGCGCTGATTGTTTTTAGCAGGAATGTCGGTTTAAATACTATTATTGAAACCGGAACCCGTTTGAATGCCGAGCTCTCTTCCGGTCTTATTCTTACCATTTTTGTAGAAAGTACACCGCTTCACGATGGAGCAATCGTTGTGAGCGAAGATAAAATTGTTGCTGCAGGCTGTTTTTTGCCTTTATCCGACCAGCCGGATATCAGGAGATCATTTGGTACCCGCCACCGGGCGGCTCTTGGTCTGGCCGAAGAGACTGATGCAGTTATTTTAATTGTTTCTGAGGAAAATGGTGCAATCTCTCTATCTTATGATGCTAATCTTCTCTATGATCTCTCCATACAGGAAATATTGGATAGACTGAAAATGCTTTTAAATTTCAGAGAAGATGAAAAAGAGGACATTGATCTTGGATAGCAGAAAAATACTTGAGAAACTGTTTGCAAATTGGCCGGCCAAGATAATTTCTCTAGCTGGAGCTATTGTACTCTTCCTTTTTTACCGTATAAACACATTTGATGAACGTTTTTTCAGTATTCCCCTGCAAATTAATACACCTTCCGGGCTTGCTCTTGCCGCACCCCACCCTAAAAATGTACGTGTCACATTACGTGGTGAAACAGAAAGTATTTTTACTATTTTAGAAGAAGATATTCGAGCCGTTGTTGAATTTAAAGGAGAAGTGACCGAAGGCGTTATTCGAACGCCGGTCGAGATAAAGCGCTTCGGCTCCTCTTTAAATGTAGAGCCCCTTGAAATAAGGGTGGACCCCACTGAGATCACTTTTACCCTGGAACGGCAGTTGGAAAAGAGCTTATCTGTGGTTCCCAACATTAAAGGACAGCCGGCGCATGGATTTGAGCTGGTGCAGTACAATATTTCACCGAGTTCAGTAAAAGTAATCGGTCCTTATAGTCAGCTTATTAAAATTGACAAATTAACGGTAGAGCAGATAGATATTACCGAAAGAAGAGAAGATTTTTCCGAAAAAGTTAAAATAATCCTGGAAAATCCGTTCTTTGAAACTTCCGGAGTTACCGCAATAGATTTTCATGGTATTATCAGGGAGGCAGTAATCATTAAAACTTTTGGGGATGTTGATATAATAAGTATTGACCTGGCGCCCCGTTTTAAGCTCGCTTCAGAGCTTCCCAAAGGAAGTATTAAACTTCAGGGCAAACAGAATGCAATAGAAGGATTATTGCCCAATCAGTTGCGCATGGTGGCTGATTGTTCAGCAATTGAAGATTATGGTGATTATATCTTATCACTGCAGCCGGATATTCCGCAGGGCTTTGTGGTGTTGAAATATGAGCCTACTGAATTAACGCTCCAGATCATTCATCCAACACAGGAGTATATAACGCAATGATTTTAGGTATTGGAATCGATGTGGTTCATGTATCACGCTTAAAAAGGTGGCAGACTATACCGGGTTTATTTAAACGTTTTTTTCATCCGGATGAGCTCAAAACGGCAATGCCCCGGGGTGAGGTGGGTATTCTATCCCTTGCTGCCAGATTTGCCGCCAAAGAGGCTTTGGGGAAAGCCCTGGGAATAGGACTGCGCGGTATGGCCCTGCAGGATATCTCAGTAATGAATTTGAACTCGGGTAAGCCGGTGATGTATCTCTATAGAACGGCCAGGAGGGCTTTCAGGAGTTTTGGGGGCAAACATATTCTTATTTCCTTAAGCCATGAAAAAGAAAATGCACTGGCTGTGGTGGTAATCGAGGGTTAATTATGTCAGATATGCAATCCGTCAAAGTAACTTTTTTTTCCAAAAATCCTATTGAATGTCCTTTGTGCAGTACAAAATTCTACAAAGAGGATCTGCTTTCAGGAAGGGGAAGGCTTATAGCAGGTGATCTCTCTGATGAATTGAGGAGATTTTATGAACCCTCTCAGAAGTATGGAGAGCTTTTACCGCTCATATATCCGGTTATGGTGTGCCCCTCTTGCTATTATGCAGCGTATGCTGCTGATTTTAAGGAAGTGAGTAATGACGCTCTGCGCGAGCTCAAAGAGGATACTGATCAACGTATCGAGAGCATTTCTATAATATTTAAAGAACTTGATTTTACTACCTTCAGAGAGCTTCCAGAGGGTGCGGCAAGTTTTTTCCTGGCAATCAGGTGTTATAATTATTTTGAATCCGGTTTCTATCCTACTTTTAAGCGCGGGCTCTCTTCTTTGAGAGCAGCGTGGCTTTTTGATGAGCTGCATGGTAAATATTCCGGAGAAAATTATGACTATCTGCGTGATCTTTTCTATCGAAAAGCACATTTCTTTTATTTGCTTGCTCTGGAAAGATCACAGGATGGCCAGGAGGTCCTGGAGAGTGGACTGAACTATGGCCCGGATCTTGATAATAATTATAGTTATGACGGTTTACTCTATATTACCGGATTGCTGGAGTATAAATATGGCCCCAGGAGTGATCCGGAGAAAAGAACCAGGGCTTTAGAAAATGGCAAACGAATTGTATCCAGGCTTTTCGGCACAGGTAAAACCTCCAA
>DRHE01000269.1 GCA_011049745.1 Spirochaetales bacterium
CCTTCAAGGAGCCCGCTTTGCCTGGCGGCTCCTGCGCTAACTTTACCGATTACTTCTATTGATTCAACAATATCCGGCAGTTTGTCCCTGTCTATGGCCGCGGCTGCCAGGATTTCTTCTGACCATTCCAATTTATTTATATCCAACAGGTTCATCCCGGAGGCGTCGGAATAATCGGTAACCAGCCGGCCTGTGAGTTGCGCTGCCAGATAATCCTTGGCATGTATGAACTTGAAGGTGTTTTTGTATATATCGGGCTCGTTGTCCCGCAGCCACATAATTTTCGCAGCTGAATAAGAGGCGCTCAACCGGTGACCGGTAAGATTATAGATTCTGTCGGCCCCGATTCGCCGGGAAAATTTTTCCACCTCTTTTGTCGAGCGCAGATCAGCCCAGATTATGGAGTTTCGTAGAGCTTTTCCCTTTCGATCAACGGGCAAAGCGGCCATCATCTGTCCCGAAAAAGACACACAGGCGATATCAGCAATTTTTATTTTTGTTTTTTCCAGGAGTGTTTTTGTAGAATTGCAAAAGGCTTGCCAGTAGTGGTTCGGGTCCTGTTCCGCCCAGCCAGGATGTGGATAGTAGGTGGGGTATGAAGAAAACTGATTGGCAACCAGCTTGCCCGCACTGCTGAACAGGACTGCTTTATCGCCCGTTGTACCGAGATCATGGGAAAGTATGTATGAAGACATTTTTACCTCTAACCCTTTTTTACATAGGCACGGCGGGAAGTCAAGCGTAGGAACTGTGCAATAAATCAGGAAAACAGTGATCAAGATTTACCGGGTCTTATTACCTGCTTTAAGGATGTGCATCCTCAAGCAAGGTTGCCCGGGGAGGCAGCTTCAGTCAAGACATACTTAATGTTAATTTCAGGCAGAAGACATTCACTTGGTTCCTGCCTCTTTTCAAAGGCATTCTGCATGAACTCCCTCTGCGCATAAATTCTATCTATAGTATTAAAATCAAACAATTCGAAATGATGGCCCATTAGGATTGGAATTCGAGCATTCTTACATAGTTCAATGGCTTCGCTTACGGTAAAATTGCCGGCAATATTACGTTTTCTTCTATATTGGTCTCTGCCGTTGATCGGAAGTAGAGCGATATCTATATGATGTTTTAGAAGCTCTTCTGCCAATCCGGTAAAGGGCACACAGTCGCCGGAATGATACAATGCTATACTATCAAATCGGATTATGTATCCGAGATAACAGTGTTCACCTGCTTCATTCTGCATAAGCTCTTCATGAGCTGAAGCTACAGCCGTAACAGTGCATCCTTCCTTCAGCTTTATAGTATCTTGAGCATTCATTCCTATAATTCGATCTTCCGGAAGCCCAAGATTTAAAGCATATTTGCTGTGCGCTTCCGGAAGAATAAATTTGCAGTTTTTATTATTTTCAGCCAGGACAGGAAGTGTCTCCGGATCCATATGATCGGAATGCCGGTGGCTGCAAAGCACAAAGTCCAGATTACTTACCTCACCAGGAAGGATTGGCGCAGCCATCAGCCGCCGGTGTGGGAGTTCCTTATCTTTGTATTTTTTGGCCAGAGAATCGGATAGATAGGGATCGATCAGAAATAGTATGGAGGAATACTGGAAAGCGAAACCCGCCTGGCCAAGCCACCATAGAAAAACTTCCTTGCATTGAATATTTCCTTCAACAGGAAATTTTCCCATGGATTCAGTTATTGATTCTTTTAATGAAGCAGGGTAAGACTTTTTTTGAATTTCAACCATTTTATTGCTCTTCTATACTCTCTATAACAAAAAATCCTGTAAAAGCTCTTTTACCCTGAGATGATTTCAACCTTGCCCTCTCTTAAATAAATCCGTTCCGGGAATCCCTCTTTTTCAATATCACCGTAGTTATGACCTGCTTCCCCCGGATAGACACAAAAAGAGACAAGGGGTTTGCCGCCGGTATTAATCGATCTATGCGCCCAATAGGGTGGTACGTAGACCATTCTTCCAGGGCACATTCTTTCAGCAATGCAGTCGTTTTCAGGAGTTTTCATGAGCATATACCCTTCTCCGTCAAGGCATAAATATATTTCAGCGGTACCGGGTACGGCGTGATAATGTCCCCTTGTCATAAAGCATTCTCCGCCCACCGTTCCCATCCGGAGCCTGCTTATACAAATCCGCAGATGCCCGTATTCTTCGGGAATATCTTTTTCAAATACCTCATAATGAACAGGATCACCCTTTTCAACCAGCTCTTCCAGAGCTGTCTTATCAGCATAACAGCCGCGCATACTTGATGCATTTCGAACAATATGATTATCAGGATCCTTCATAACGCCTAGCATGAGATCAAAGTCCGTACCGAATGGTTGAAACAGAGGTTTTTTCGCCATAATTCTCCCTATTTAGATTTACCTGAATTTTACTGCTATCTTTGCAAGTTCAGCGAACACAGGGCCTTTAACCGGAATATGGATGTTACAAACCTCAGAGATAAACCTGGTCCAGCCGTGAATAAAATATATCCAGCCATCTTCAATCTTGAGATTTCTCTCTTTCTGCCTGGTGTATGCCTGTTTAATAAAAACTAGATCACCTCTGTAGTTAAAATCCCAGGCAATGCCGTTTTCCGGAAAAACTGCAGCGTCGGTAATCGGAGAGCCTGGAGTATCCTTTCCCAGGCCGGTCGCGTTGATTACCAGCGAGTATGGTTTCAATTTGTTTACTACTCTGTCATTCTCTTCAGGAACAGGTGCGAGAATATATTTTACCGGAATATCGACCTGCAGCCGCTGATGGATATTCTTCATTCCTGCCAATCCTTTCCTGCTGCGATTGCTCACATAGATTCCGGAAGGCTTATTTGAGCCGCGCTCTTCTCCTGCAAGATAGGAGGTTAAAGCAATAGCAGCTCCTCCAGCCCCCATTAGTAAAATTTCTGCCCCTGTTTCTTTCCAGTAGTTATCCGGTAAAAAATCCTCTAAAGCCAGGCCGCTGGATATGGGGTCTTTTGCCTGTCCTTGAAGTTTTCCGTTTCGTTTGGATATACAGCTTACCTCTTCCATGATGCGTGCATAAGGGCCAAGTTTATCGAACATGTCTCTGCAGGCTTTAAATAGATCAATCTTATGGGTGGTTACCAGGGCGCCCAGGGATAACGGGTCCTCCCTGATAAAGGCAACAGCTTCTCTGTAGGCTTCCGGTTCATCGTGAAGACGAAAATCAATGCCCTTGATAACATAGTCATGTAATTTCAGATACCGTGCCCATTCCGGGAACACTTTCATAATAGAAGATTTGCCGGTTGTTACACCGATGAAATACATAGTGGGCTTATCAGCTTTCCGGTAGTTATGCTCACCCATAGCCATCTCCTTATTAATCCCGTTTCCCCGCAGATGTATAATTTAAAGACATAGAGCCGGAAAGACAAGATGAGGTCAGCGGGCAGGTAAGGCAATATTTTTCCGGAGTTCGGCAATTCAGCTGAAAAAAAATCCAGTATTAATGATTTTTCAATTTAAAACATTGACAGGGCTGAAAGTTATTACTAGGATGTAAGGTTGATATCAGGCTTGCCGAAAAAGGAGGTGATTGTGATGTGCTTTTAACTCTCTTAATTCCCGGTTGTATTTTCGATTTATTAAATAATAACAGGAGGAAGTAAATGAAAAAAGCATTATTAATTATTGCTGTCGGATTGATCAGTGTGGGATTGATCTTTGCCGCCGGTAAAAAGGAAGAGGCGGTTGGCGGTCAGCAGATAGTAGTAGTAACCCAAACCGGTCGCTCCATAGGCGGTCCCG
>DRHE01000270.1 GCA_011049745.1 Spirochaetales bacterium
GCAGCCGGTGATCATCTGGCAATAGGAGAAATTTCCGGTATTCTTTCCGGCCTGGCTATCTGTTATGACTTAAGATTCCCCGAGCTTTTCCGCCGGTTGGCCCTTGGAGGGGCGAAAGTGATATATGTGCCTGCCGCGTTTACCGCGGCTACTGGCAGGCTTCACTGGCAGGTGCTGCTTCGGGCGCGGGCTATTGAAAACCAGGTATATATTATCGCCGCCAATCAGGTTAGCAATTATCTGAAGAATAAATCATCCTACGGTCACTCCATGATCGTTGATCCACGGGGAAAGATAATTGCAGAAGCCCGGGGTCCGGAAAGTGGCACAGGCGAGCAGGTTATCAGCGCTGATGTTGATCTTGATAAGCTGGCTGCTGTGCGCCGGGATATGCCCTGTTTAGAGCATATAAGGAGTGATCTCTGGCAGGAGGATAGGGAAAGCCTGGAGACAATCGATAAAAGGAGCTGGTTATGATCAAGAGAAGGGCTTCAATGGAGACGGAAATCCGCAAACGGATGAGAGAGGGCTCCGGTGAGGTGGAGGTACGGCATATTTTCAAGAAGGAAGAGCTTAAAGGAAAGGCCAGGCTGGTAGCCAGGATTACACTGAAGCAGGGTTGTTCCATTGGCAGCCACGTGCACGGGCAAGAAGAGGAGATTTTTTATGTGCTCAAGGGAGAGGGGGTGGCTACGGAAAACGGCGAAACCTTTGTTCTTAAAGAGGGAGATGCAATGGTCACCGGCGGCGGCTCAAGCCACTCCATAGAAAACCAAAGTGAAAATCCACTTGAGCTTTTTGCCGTGATCCTTCTTTTTTAAGTAATTTCAATGTTTTCACTCTTCAAGCGGAAAAAGGTCAATCCTGACGCCATAGCTGATGAGCTGTGGGAAACATCCTTTAAATGGTATCAGAAAAACAGGCTTGCCCTGGAGGATAATGATCAATATTCCTCCCGGGTAACAGCCTCCGGATTTTCTCTGGAACTGAAAAAGAAAAATCTCTTTGCGTGGTCCAACAGCCGCTTATTCCGTTACCGGGATTTTCACCTGGAAGCAAAGCTAAGCCTGGCTGGGAGCAACGGCTACAGCGCCGCTGGAATTATTTTCCATTATGTGAATGAAGAGAACTTCTACTATTTTTTAGTATCGAGCAGGGGGGCTTTCCGCTGTGATGTTGTCTTCAACGCCAATCCCATACACCTGGTTGAGTGGACCGAATGCCCGTTGATCAAGGAAGGGAAGATAGATTTGCGGATAATCGCCCACGGATCATTCTATTCTTTTTATATCGCTGATGAATGGGTCGCGGAATTTGATGATGATACAATCCCTGCAGGACGCCTTGGCCTGGCAGCGCAAAATTATAATGAAAGTGGAAACGCACTTTTTTATCTGGAAAAATTGAAAGTCGATTCCAAGGCTTTGCAGGTTGAGAAGGCCTATTACCGCTGGGTTCATTATATACCCGTTTTGCCTGAATATCGCCGGAAATTAGCAGAGACATTTTTTTCCATGGGCCGTTTCACCGCTGCTGTGGTGCAGCTTAAAAAAGCACTGAGAACGGGCGGAGAAAGCGCGGAGCTTCATTTTGAGCTGGCCGCTTCTTTTTTGCGCCTTAAATTATATGATGAAGCCCTGGAGAGTATTGAAAAGAGCCTCGCTTTGGAGCCGGCAAAAAGTGAAGCGGTTATTGAGAAGGCCAATATACTATATTTAAAGGATGAATTTGTCAGGGGCAGGGGTTATATCAAAAAGATTATACCATCATATAAAAAGAACTCCCTGCTCTGGAATCTACTTGGCAATAATGAATTTGCCTTAAAGGATTGGCAGGCAGCTTATAAAGCCTATAAAAAGGCTATCACCCTGGAAAGTCAGCTTCCCATTTATCTGATCAATGCGGCCCGGGCGGCCCGGGAAATGGGGAACAGGAAAGAGGCGCTTGATCTTTATCTGCAGGCTTCCGGATTGCTTTTTAAACTGGAAGACTATGCTGAAATATATCTCCTTTTACCCCAGGTCAAGCATCTTGATCCGGAAAATCGTGAGGTTGTCGCGCTTGAGGGTAAAATACTTTTTCATGAGCAGAAGTTTGCTGAAGCGGAAAAACTCTTTTTCGAACTTATCCATTCCGGCTATAAAGAAAGTTCAGTATTTTTTCTTTACGGGCTCATCCTGACTGCAGAAAATAACAGGGCCGCTGCCCTGAAATATCTGGAGCAGGCCACTCAACTGGAGCCGGATTACTATCTTTACTGGTTTCACCTGGCTGAAAAGCTTTTCTTAATGGGTGATGATCCTATGGCTGCCTTGAAAAAGGCTTTTGAGCTGGCACCGGATGATCCCTGGGTCAACAACCTTTACGGTCTGGTTCTGTTGCGGAAGGGCCCTCTCTCTGATGCAGGAAGCTATCTGCAGAAAGCGCATGATAAGGCACCGGCAGAAATAGATATACTGATCAACTTTTCCGAGTATCTCTTTAGAACAGAGCAGAGGGAAAAGGCTTTTTCAGTTATAGGGAAGGGTCTGGAAGCAGCCGGAGATAATCCTAAACTCCTGAATCACCGGGGGAATCTCTTCAGCCGCTTGAAAAAATACAGAGAGGCGGCTGTCGATTATGAGATGGCTTTAAAAGCGGATCCCGATAACCCTGAGTACATGGAAAACTGCGCCGCCTGTTCTATTGAGCTGGATATGATTATGAGGGCGGAGGAACTGCTGCTCAAGCTGCTGGAAAAATCACCCGGGGTGTCGGTTTATAACCGCCTGGGCAACCTGGCCCTGATAAAGAGAGAGTATAAAAGAGCCGAGCTGGCCTTCAAAGAGGCTCTTAAACTTGAACCTGGTAATGGCGAGGTCAATCTGAATCTTGCCGCTCTATATCTGCAGCAGGGGCGCCACAAGCAGGCCAAAGAACTGATCCTATCCATACTCTATAAACAGCCGGATTCTGCAGGGGCTGTGAAGCTCTTATCTCAGATCAGAAAAAATTATGAGCTGAAAATGGAATGTGCTTCCTGCAGCCGTGAGTGGTGGGTCCCTCGTGAGCTGCCGCCGCAACGGGGCTTGAAGCTGCGTGGTGAGCCTCCAGGGGAGGCGCCGGCAGGAAAGTGTCCCGCCTGCGGAAAAATATATTGCATAGCCTGCGCTTCAGATCACCTGCGCGATAAGCATTTTGTCTGTGCGGATTGCGGAGAGCTGCTCAAGCTTTCCGGGGACCAGTTAAAATACCTGATAGCAAAGCACATAGCTTAAGTACTCGGGATTCCGGAGCTCATATAACAGCTCCACCGCATCACCAACTCCTTGACAAAGAGCAGGGTATGAGTAAGATGTGGTTGTGACAAAGTGGAAATCAATTTTACCTCTTTTGCTTCTTGGCTTTCTTATTTTATTACCCGGTATCTTTCTTGGGGCTCAGGATATCCTTACGGCTGCGAATTATTTTAATGAGATATCACAGCGCTATGGTAAGATACAGGATTACGAAGCTGACATCACCATTACCCGCGGCGAAGTTATAATGGCCGGGAAACTATTCTATAGAACGCCTAATCTGCTGCGTATTGATTTTACAGAACCGCAGGATCAGGTTCTGGTTACTGATGGTAAGTTGCTTACCATTTATATACCCAAATATGAAGTGATCATGGAACAGAAACTTAAACGGAGAAGCCAGGCGGCTTTAGCAACCATGGCCGGAAGCCAGGGGTTGATACTTCTGCAGAGGAATTACAGTGTGGCTTATTTTGAGGGTCCCGATCCCACACCTCTTGAGGAGGGTTCAACTGAAAAAGCCGTACAGTTAAAGCTTACCAGCCGCTCAACCTCTGAAGGCTTCAGGCAGATTAATATTTTCGTTGGCGGTAATGGTTTGATCAGGAGAATAAGCGCAATTACTCTGAGGTATGAAGAGCTGGTCTATGATTTCGAGGATATCAAGGTGAATCAGAATATTCCTGAAAATCGTTTTTTATACGATTCACCCTCCTATGCCAATGTATATAGTGATTTTCTTTTTAATGCGGAAGAATAAATTATATGGAATCAGTTGGAAAAAGATTAAAAGAAGGCCGCGAGCAGAATAATTATTCCATAGAGCAGGTGGCAAGGGATACCCATATATCCAAGCAGTATCTACTTGCTTTGGAGGAAGAGAACTTCTCTATAATCCCCGGAGAAACCTATATAACCGGGTTTTTACGGAACTATTCTGAATATCTCTCCCTGAATCCTGATGAAATGGTCAGTCTCTATAAAAGCCTGAAAATACAGGAGCAGCCCCTGCCCATGCATGAGCTCCTGGAAACCAAAAGCCGAAAGCTGCCGGTAAAAGTGGTTCTCCTGATCCTGCTGATCCTGCTATTAGTGGGTGGGGCCGGTTTTATCGGCTACCTGATGTTGTCTGTAAAGAGCGCTGATGGAGCTCCGCCGGAGCAGGGGAAAGCAGCCCTGCAGGGTGAAGAGAATGAGTATCTCTTTCAGGAGGAAGTCCTTACCCGCTGGTTCAACCGGGGTGAAACGATCAAAGTACCGGTGAGTGGCCGGCTGATAGACTTAAAACTTATTTCTATCACTGAAAAGCTCACCATAGAGGTGCTGGGAGAGAAGCTGGATCTTAATATCGGCGAATCAAGATCCCTGGATCTGAATGGTAATTCCCGGATTGACTTAAGGATTCTTTTAAATGATATAGATACCTCAGAAGAGGCTGTCTCTTATACACATCTGACGCTGC
>DRHE01000271.1 GCA_011049745.1 Spirochaetales bacterium
ACTTTCAAGATACTTTCAACGAGGAAAAAGACTTTATTGCTTTCAGGAAAGGTTGGTTAATCAGACATTACACCAATTGTAATGGTTTAACAATACTTGAAAAATTAATAGTAAGCGAGGCTAAATAAAGTCTTATTTATGCGTAAATAGTTTGATAATCATGGGTAACTTTATATACAATAAATTGGCATATTGGGGATTCATTTGGATTCTCAAAGTTAGTCTGAGCTTGGAGGAGAAAAGGTGTACACTTTCTCGCGAGGCAGCTCTATTAAGGGGAAAAAGAATTACGTAAGCTGGCTGTTCATTTAATTATTCCACCCCAAAATTGATTTTGCCAGGCGGCTGAAGCAAATGAAACTGGAATACAGACAACCTTTTGAATGGAGCGGCTCCCGTGCCCAGTTAATCACGGGGGCAGCACTCGTATTGATTATTGCTCTTTTCTGGCCCGGGGTAGTGATAGGCATCTGCGGAGTAGTTTCACTGTTGATTCATCTAAAAAGGGTATCCAGCCGGTGGGGTGATTCGCGGCCTTTCAAGATCTTTGCCAGCGGAATTGCAATACGCTTCTTTTTTCTTACAATATTGGCTGTCATTTCTGCATTCAAAGGAGAACCTATTACTCTGTTTGGAGATAGCAGACTCAGCTTTTTAGGGGCAGATTTTGCTATCCAAACCTATTATGGGACCTGGGATTTATTCAATAAAGAAAGCTATATTCTGCCTGGACTTTACGGTTATACCATCCTTCACTGGATTAATGGGGCCCTTTATTTAATTGCCGGCTATTCTCCTTTTCTGCTCAAGCTTGTCAGTGTTGTTGCCTCCTGCCTGGCGGCCTGGATCGTTTATCTTATCTCTTTCAGAGTAACCGCTAATCGCACTGTCTCCGCCTGGGTCATGGGATTGTGCACCTTCTGGCCATCCAATATTCTATGGTCTGTAGACCTTCTCAAAGAGCCTGCAATCCAGCTTTATACTGCTGTAATAATTTATCTTTTTGTTGACATGATTGTCCGAAAGAAATGGCAAAATCTGATTATACTTGGTTTGATCTGGTATCCCATCGGGCATTTCAGGGACAATTACCAGTGGATTATGCTGGCAACCCTTTTGATCTCAAGCCTGCTGTTTATTCCCCGCCGTCTTGTAGTCGGTGTTTTCATCATTTTTGCTCTGGTAATAGCCGGTTTTATAAAAATGGGCCCCACGGACATTAAAAACAGGTTCGAAAATTTTCAGCAGAGAGTGATCGGTGCTCAACAGGGATTTATTACAACAGGCGGATCCTATTACGTCTTTCTTCCCGACCGGTTCCTTCCAGGCCGCAGCCGGGGTTCCCCTATGACGGTTAAAGAAATGGTGACATCATATCTGAAGGCGGTTTATTATTATCTCGGCACGCCTAAGCCATACGCCCGACTGACATTGAGCAAGCTGCCGGCTTTGCCTCAAATGATTATCTGGTACTTGATGCTGATCCTGTTTTTACCTGCGGGCGTATTGTATTTATTACAATACAGGTGGCGTGAGGCGGGTGTTGTTCTTGTCTTTCTGGTGGTGGCTACATCGGCCGTGGCGCTGTTTACAGCGAATGAGGGAACCGCTTTTCGCCATAGGGACATTCTTACACCGTTCTATTTCATACCGATAACTGTGGGTATGCTGAATATCCGCGGCTGGCTCGCCGAAAAGTACAGAAGACTGCGCTCAGCACCGGTGCCGGTAACCGGAGAAAAAGACAACCAGCTCTATTCATAAGTCCTCCCCGTGTCAATCCTTTTTGCTGCTGACGAATGTTTCGAATTTGCCGGCTCGGGTGGCCAGGGTGATGGCCTGGAATCCCTGCTGTTTCAAGGTATCGGTCAATGGTAGCGGGGGAAATGAACTGGTTATCTTTATCAGCTCTGCGGGTGCAAGGTCGCTGGCAAGCCGGAGAACCTTATTAAGCGGGTTTTCTCCCCTGCTCAGGCATTTATCAGCATCCAGAGTTTCAGTTACCCGTTCTGGATTGACCCATTCGGGTGGCTCTGCCGGGAGCGAAGCTCCGTCGGAGGTGGCCTGAATGTCATAATCAGGCAGGTTTTCATGGCCCGCGGCTTTTCGCAGAGCGCTTATAAGGGAAGAAACCGGTATTCCGGCCATTGCAGCGGTTTTCTCGATTGTGGCTACCTTGGCTACAGTCCTGCGCAGAACCGGGTTCCGGAGCTTCTCGAAAATCGGTGCCTGGGCTATCAGAACCTCCTCGAGATGGGGATATGCGTTCAGCAGTTCGCCGACTTTTGTCTGCGGATTTATAATCAAAGGTTCGACCATTATCGGTTTTCCTTTCAATTATTGCCATAAGACAGGAGCTTTCTTTCACCCTCAAGCTTTCGCAGCGGTGTCAGATCCTGGGTAGCCTCGAGTGTTCCGAGGTACTTGCCGTGCTCATCGCGAACAGCAAAATAGCGGATGTGGATAAACTTACCCTGGGACTGGATCCAGAACTCGGCTGCATCCTGTTTTCCGGTGCGGAAATCGTTGATAATCCTCTCCACGGTATCCACGCTTTTCGGCGGGTGGCAATGCTGCACCTTGCGGCCGATAATGGTTTTACTGCGGGGAAAAATCCTTTTGGCGCCTTCAGAAAAGAAAGCCACCCGGTCCTGGTTATCGATAAAAGTGAGATCCGCAGGCAGAACTTTGAGCAGACCGCGAAGCTGTTCGAATTTCAAACTACCTGTATTGAACATGATCACCTCGCCACCACCAAGGTCAGCGACCTTTTCCGGAGCCTCGGGTTCCGGCGGCTTGTAATCGGTTCCTGGCTCGACCAGGCACCAGCCGTACTCGGGCGACTGGCTCCAGATCTCCCCCCATTCATCCTCAGTCAGAGTTTGCAGGGCCATGGGAAAGAGGATTTCTTTCTCCTTAAAAACCATTTCCTCCACTGCATCTAAAGCGGGCGTGGCAACTGTTTCAGCGACGATTTTCCATTCACCGGCCTTGGCCTTGGTTTCCCTCTGGGCTTCACCAAGAGCTTTGAGCAGCTCGCGGACCTCGTTATCCTTGCCCCACATCACTTTGGATGGGCCGGTGACATCGTGGCGCTCCAGGCAGGGGAAAAGCAGGTTTTCCTTGCGCTGGTAATGTTTCTCCACATCCATCAGGTTGTTAAAAGCTGCGCGAAGCCTTTCCAATTGCCCGGTCACATCCGCATCATCCCCCAGAGCTTTGATTTCAGCCAGAATGCCACGCATTTCAGCCACCAGTTCGGTCAACGCCTCGTTTTCCCTGTGCATGGTATTGATCGGGTGGCCGGGAACGATTTCCCGGGTGCTGGATTCGGTAATTAAGTCGCGGAGAACCTGTGAGTGAAGATCGCACATGGCCTGAACTTCCTCCACCGGCATCCCTTCTGCCATCAGTTCCTGTTCCATGGCCGCAATTTCGGTGGCGTCGGTTTGGCGGACCAGTTCGGTCAGCTCCTGCTTTACCTCCTCCGGAGGATGACCGGCATGCAGCTTTTTGATAATTTCTTTCAGAGCTTTGATTCGCTTGGCTCTGTCGTCTATTATTTCACTCATTTGTACTCCAGGATTAGGATGGAAAATTATAAAGGTAAAACTCATCTTGGATATATAATATTGATAAAAATGCAACACATTTTCAATCATATTATTTAACCAGTAATATTCTGTTGATAATATCAGGCTATTATGACAATACTGTCAGAAAGGAATTCAGCCGGGGAAAGGACAATCTTGACATGCTGGTCGTGATAGAGAATCTTTCAGGTGACAGTCAACTGGATCAACCTGTCTCGGAGGTGAAATGAGATGAGAAAACGAAGTCTATGGTTGCCTGTGCTGCTCTTTTTCTCCTGCTTTTTACTCCATCCGTTATGCGGCAGCGCTTTGGATGTGTACCCCAGCCATCCCCGCCTTTTTTTCCGTTCATCCACCTGGACGCCACGCGGACTTACTCTTCAAATGCTCAAAGAGCGAATCTCCCGGCCAGAGGCTGAATCAGTCCGTGCCAAACTTCATGGTTCCCTTCCCAATCTCGCGCTGAAAGCAGTTCTTCTTGATGACAACCAGGCCGCCAGAGAGGCTGTTGAGC
>DRHE01000272.1 GCA_011049745.1 Spirochaetales bacterium
CCGCCGCTCATCTATCCAGTTATCAATGAGTAGATTGAAATGAACCGAGGTATTCTGCATAAACTGCCATAGACCTACCGCCCCTGACCTGGAAACCGCACGGTTATAAAAGGTCGACTCCACGGCCGGAACAAAGAAGAGCTCTCCCGGCAGAGCCAGAGAATCTATCCGGGCGGCGATAAAGCGCCGGTAGAGTGCGGAGCGTTTCAGATTCAGCTCAACAACCCTTCTGCCCCCAGCCAGGTAATAGTTTATATAACCGGCCACAATCTCGTTATCAGGTATATCAATAGAAAAAAGCAGGGGTCCCCGGTGACCCTGCAGAGGTGGTAATGCCTGTAATAGCGCTTCCCGAAAGAGGGTGCGCCTGGGTCCCTTAACCGGCGCCGAAAGGCTTAGAGGCTCAGAGAGAACCAGTCCGGCGGCCAGGAAAAAGAGAAGGATTAAAGTTTTTCGCCCAGGTATATTCCGGCCCATTCCCATCTTCCATTGATCTCCGGATCAGGCTTGAAGTTTATTTTTCGGAAATAAAGATACCAGGTGGGAATCCGGTAAGACCAACGGGTTGTGCGCAGGAATGCTTCACCCGCATTGGAGTCTATATCCAGCTCCGGGTCCGCAGTAACCCTGGAGGTATGCAGGAATGAGCCTATATCAAAAATCAAAGCCCCATGCTCATCGCTTTCCGCCTGTGACCAGGACATGGTGAAGAAATTGACTTTAGCCTGATACTTAAGCAGGCGGCGTGTATTGCGGGTCCTGATAGCTCTTTTTATCTCCCCCACCAGGGTCTGCAGATTTTCCACAGCCCATGATTTATCTGAATAATAAAAATCAACCTGTTCCCTGATCCTGGTATGGGCATTGGCAGATCCCGGTATCTTAGCTTTCGGATGCTTTAAAAACTTCTGAAAGGTACGGACGGCCTGTTCCCATTGCCCAACCTCTTCATAAGCTTGGGCCAGGAAATAGTAGGCCACGCCCAGATCAATATTTTCACTGAAACGGGAAATTATTTCTTTATAATACTCGATCCTCTCTTCCGGCTCATCAACCAGGTTTATCATTTCCTGCAAACAGCTGAAGTGTATGGAGCTGCCATTTACTGCCAGATCGGGATAATTCAGCAGAATACGTTCATAGTAATGAATTGCCAGCGGCAAAGCTGCCAATTCCTTATAACTCTGGGCTACAATTCCCAAATAATAGCCATTATAAGGATCCCTTGGATTTTGCTCTACATAAGTGGTAAGAAAGAGAATGGCTTTTTTCCGTTCGCCTGTGCTTAACAGGCGGTTGGCAATCTGCTGCACCAGGATAAAGCGGTTTTCACCAACCTCCTCCTGCTGCTCCAGCAGCTTAAAGAGCCTGCGCAGCACCTGTTTCTGCTCCAGGTTCCCCTGCAGGTAATAGGAATAGGTATCCTGGCATCCTGAAAGGTAAAAGACTAAAGCAAGTGCTATTATGATTCTTAAAAAATTATTTCTGATCTTTCCCATCCCTTTTAAAACCAAATTAGCATATAAACCTGAGGTTGGCAAGAAGGCCGCTATCTGCTACTATAGCCTTGAATATGGAGCAAAAGAAAACAAGGTCTATTCAGTTTCCACTTAAAATGCTGATTGCCGGGATCTCTCTGATATTCATCGGCGGGCTTCTGCTTCTCTGGAATCTGGGGTATTTACCATTTCTTGGTCTGCTCTGGCCGCTGCCTTTTATGATTGTTGGTATTTTCCTGCTTTACCAGGTCTTTGGTAAAAAAAAGGGGGACTGGTACATTTTCCCCGGCATGATCTTCTTACTGGGCGGCCTCTTCTTTCTCTTATTAAACACGATTATCCAGAGGAGCAGCCTGATCATGATCTGGCCGGTTTTCATGGCTATAACCGGGCTCTCCCTGATTCCCTATGCTTTAAAAAGAAGACGCCGCCACCGGATCGATCTTTTAATCTCTTCTATTTTTATTGTGCTTCTATCCCTGATGTTCTTGCCCTTCAGCCTCAAGCGTACCAGTATTACCTTTTTTCAGTTCGTGCTCAAATGGTGGCCCTTGCTGCTGATAATTGCCGGTTTGTCACTAATCATTTCATTAATAATCAGAAAAAAACCGACTAAATAAATATGACCAGACGCTACTCTCTTCTTTTCATTTCAGCAGTTATACTTCTCTCTTCATTGGGAATGGCCGCTCTGCTTCAGGCACAGGAGGAAGAAACAAATCTCTATTCTGATACAGATCTCTATTCCGAGATTGAAAAATTTATTCCTGACAAACAAGCTGCAGCCGCTCCCCAAGGGCAACCGGACAATACGGAAGCTGCCCGGGAGGATATTATCTACACTATTTCCAATCAGCGGGGCTTTCTGGTCTCTTTTGATTCAGGAAAGAGCTGGAGTGAGCGTAATCAGGGACTGCCTCTCAGATTGATTTATCCCTTTGATTCAGCCCGGGTACGGATGCTGACCTCACTGGCCGCGGATCCGGTAAATATCAACCGGGTTGTGGTGACCACTGCCGGTGGGCTTTTTCTCTCCGAGGATAATGGCTTAAGCTGGCAGCAGATCCCCATTGGTAAACCACTGCGTAAGAATTATTATCTCACTTCAAGCGCTCTCTCGCCCTACAACAGAGAGACGATCCTGGTGGGAACCTCATTCAACGGATTTTTCCAGACCCGGAACCTGGGTAAGAGCTGGGAGGACCCTTCAGAAAACGCCCCTTTTCTATACCGCGGCGCCGGTTTTTATGAAGAGATCGCCGCGGTTACCTACTCTCCTGTCAATCCGCAGACCATGGTCTTTGCCTGCGGTTTTGGCGGTGATATATATATCTCTTCCGACGATCAAAAAAGCTGGCAGAACCTTAATTTTCCCGGCGTCCTGAACAAAGAGATCGTTCAATCCCTTAACTATAAAAGGCCTGAGCCTGAAGCTGAATGGTTCCTGGAAACACGCACAGACTCGGGGTTCTGGAACTACTACCCCGGCCGCAATAAATGGCGGAAAAGCGGGCGTAGCGCAGCCGCCGCTGTACAGGAAAGAGACCTTGTAAAACCGAACCCCGATGCTCTGAAAAAATTCGGCATCTATATCTCCTCCTACAATGCCCGGGGGGAGCAGCTCGATAAACATATAAACTTTCTTAAAGCCCATGGCCTGAATTCCATGGTAGTCGACTTTAAGGAGGATTTTGGCTGGGTCACCTATAATACCAGGCTCGATCTGCCAAAGAAGATCGGCGCCGTCTCTTTACGCATAAACCTGGAGGAACTGCTTGAAAAGGCGCACGCCAACAACATCTATGTAATCGCACGCCTGGTGGTTTTCAAAGACAGACAGCTTTTCAACTATGACAACCATAAGTACGCACTGAAAAAGCGCAATAGCAATGAACCCTGGCGCTATCTGGTTGAAGTGGAGAATGAAGAAACAGGTGAAACCACCCATGTGCAGCGGGAATATTGGGTTGATCCCTTCTCCCCATTTGTCTGGGAGTATAACACTGCCATTGCGCGTGAGCTGCAGGAGAGAGGAGTTGACGAGATCCAGTTTGACTATATCCGCTTTCCCTCTGACGGTCCCCTCTCGGCAATTGATTACACTTATCAGCGGCAGGGAATGACAAAAATCGATGCCCTGGAATCTTTTTTAGCTTTGAACAGGGAAACTATCCACATCCCCATCAGTACCGATCTTTACGGTTTCAATTCCTGGCACAGAATGGGGCGCTGGATCGGTCAGTCCATTGAACTGCTGGCTGATTATGTTGACGTGATCTGTCCCATGTTCTATCCCTCTCATTTTCCCATAGATTTTATTGCTGAAATAGATTACCTGGAGAGAGCAAAGATAATCTATAATCAGGGCACTTTTCGCGCCGCCTCTATTGCCGGTGAGCGGGCCATTATCCGGCCCTATATCCAGGCCTTTCTTATTGGCCGGGAACTGGAGATGTCCACTTTAGAATATTCAACCTATCTGAAGCAGCAGCTTATAGGAACTAAGTCAGCGCCATCCTCCGGCTTTACCCTCTGGAATGCCTCCAATCGCTACTATATGGTAAGAGAATCCCTGGAGCCCTTTGTGGCCAACTGATATAACCGGAGAAATGATTAAGTCACTCTAAATATTGACGTTAAAAAGTCGAATATGATAGTGTATACCTAATAAGTATAGGGGGTAACTATGGCAGGCAGCCGTACCGCCGCAGTAGCTATAGCAGCGGCTGATGAATTTACTATGGATAAGGTTTACTGTGCAAATTGCACGCACTGCAAACTTATCAGAATGTCTGCCGGAAATGGAAGCCAGTATTACTTAAGGGTCCGCTGCGATGCAGGAATGTGGAAAAAGAAACTGGGCGAAGAGAAGGTATACAAATATTTCACTGTAGCCCGCAGAACCCTGGATGAATGTGAATACTATGAACCAATGGGTGATATAAAGGATTTCTTAAAAGAACTTAAGAAGAACCTGCCAATAAAGGATGAGATTTACAGCTACTGATGTATTTTACCAGATCAATTAACCGGAAAATTATAATTGTATTTTTAACGGCTGTTTTAGCCCTTTTCCTGATTTCCTGTCGATCAGCCACTGATACCCTCGAACCTGACCTGCTGCCTGCCGAAATCTTTCAGCGCGCCCAGGAGGCAGCTGACAGCGGGCGCTACAACCAGGCCCTTCTGTACTACCAGACATTTCAGGAGCGCTATCCTGAAGAGGTGGAGCGAAATCTCTGGGCCTCCTATGAGATCGCTTTTCTGTATTATAAGCTGGGTGAATATGACCGGGCTGTTGAACTCTTCGACGAGCTGATTGAGCTCTACACCACTGAAGAGAGCGCAGCCATGGCCCAGGCTCCCAAAATCCTGGCTTTGAAGGTAAAGGCAACTATTCTGGAAAAACAAACTACTGCGGCAGAATAATCGTATTGATAGTGATCCCTGCAGCCTCGGCAGCTTTATAAACCATCTCCGGGGTTATCTTTCCCCGCGGCCGCGGATGGGGCGGAGCATCCCCGATAAGAATGATCAGCCGTGATTCAGCCTGCCAGTTGTAGTAATGAATAGAACTGTACAGCGCCTCAAATACCGCCTCGGGAATATCCCTGCCCCCGGCAACCCTTACCCGGTCTATACTTTTCTGGATATCCCCCAGGCTGGTTACAAAGGGAAAGGGTTTAACCAGGTATTCCTCAAAATAATCACGGTAGAACAACAGGCCCAGGCGGTAATGGCTGAAACGCGACGAATGTTTGGAGATTAACGGCACTATCTGTTTTCTTAAGTGGGGCATGTCATTTTTCATGCTTCTGGTGGTATCCAGGGCCAGCACCAGGTCCAGGGAACTCCCCTTAGCTTCTCCTAACACC
>DRHE01000273.1 GCA_011049745.1 Spirochaetales bacterium
CCCTCCCAGTTCCAGACGCGTCCCTCTCTATTCTCCACCAGCCGGCCGAAGAGCTCCTGCAGATCAGAGTAGAGCCGGGAAATCTCTTTTCAGATTATAAAGTGGCATCTGCAGGGATTCGCGGAGAGAAAAGCCATAGGTTATCAATTGTTAGTTGTTAATTATTGGGCTAGCAGTGGCCCGGCAATAAGGAGAAAGCTGAGTTGGAGCATAAGTGTTCTTTGACCGTACGGGCCTATGAATGCGACAGTTACGGTCATGTGAATAATGCTGTTTATCTCAACTATCTGGAATATGCCCGCCATGAGTTTCTCAATTCCTTGGACATCACTCTGAAAACCTTCAGAGAAATGGGGTTTAGCCTGATCGTAACCAGAATGTGTATAGATTATAAGCGCCAGGCAGTAGAGGGTGATCTTCTTGATATCATCACCGTACCGATTAAGAAAAATAAAGCAAGCGGAGTTTTTAAACAAACCGTGCTTCATAATGAAGAAGTAATAATAGAGGCTGAGGTCACCTGGGTCTGTGTTGACAGTAAAATGCGGCCGACCAGAATACCGGCCGGTCTGGATATACCGGAGCTGGAGCCGTGAAAAAAAATCCCTATCTGGAAAGAATGATAATCGATTCCCTGTCCCGTTCCATGCATGTTCATGGAATGGTAAAACTGGCCGCCAGGGTTCTACCTGGTTATAACCTCTATCAGAGAAGCGGCTTTCCTGAGAGCATCGCCATACCTCAAATCGATGCAGCCCGGCAAATTGTCCGCGATATTGAGCAGAGCGATCTTCTGGCTCGCTTTGTAGAAGTATTAATAGATGTGCATGAAAATGGTGTAATGGGCAGAAAATTTCCCATCAGTCTTTTGCCCCAGATAATAAACGAAATAGAATCTATGGGCTATGCCTATAGAATTCAAGATGGAATTTTTATTGAATCGGAAGACGGGGTAAAAACCAAGGGGTGGAGCGTCCTGCGTGAGGGTTCATTTTACGATTTTTCTTTTTTACGGGTGGATATTGTTGGTAACACAGAACTGGTCAGGATGTATCCTGAAAAAGAGATTTCCCGGCTCTACTCTGATCTGCAGGAGCTCTTCGGCCGGCTGGTGG
Organism: Spirochaetales bacterium; assembly: GCA_011049745.1. Lineage (GTDB taxonomy): Bacteria > Spirochaetota > Spirochaetia > SZUA-6 > DRHE01 > DRHE01. The sequence continues at coordinate 1,116 of DRHE01000273.1, forward strand.
AGAATAGAGAGGGACGCGTCTGGAACTGGGAGGGAGATGGCGGGTTGGCTGCCTTTTATTTTTCCAATAAGAATATTGATGCAACAATCTGCGGCATTGAGCTGCTACTGGAGCTTTTTCTGTACAATTTGCTGGAAAGGCCCATCAGAAAACCCCTTGCCTTGCGCGTTGCCGTACATACCGGCCAGTGCCGGTTCCTCAATAATACTGAGCAGATTGAAAGTGAGACTTTAAAAAGGGTCAACTTGATTGAATCACAGCAGACAGAGGCGAATAGTCTCACAATTTCACCAGGAGTGTACAGCGATCTCGGTGGCAAACTGGCCAGCCTTTTTCAGCCATTTGAAATATCATCTCAGAACTTTCTATATAAATACCGATTGAGGTTGGAGTAAATAGTGGATCTTCTGATTTTCTCAGATAACAGCCAGGCCCATGATTATTTTTGCTCATTCCGCAGGAACAAGTTTTTCACCGCTCCGGCATATTATTCACTTAATGAGCTTAAAAAGAGGGTCAACCTGGCTGAAATTAAGAATATTCCCACCTTAATATACCTGGATCAAAGCGGCCTTTCGGAAGAAGAGACTGGCGTTTTATTCAGATTTCTCGACCGGAAACGTGGCATCTATTGGGGATTGATCGATCCGCAAAATCAGACCAGGGATATCGGCGCCTTATTCCGGCAGGGCGGTGTTGATTATGCCGGTTCAAGTGTAATTCAAGATGGGATCTCGTTGAAGAGACTAAAAGGTATTCAAAAATATCTACAGGAATACAGAAAGGTAATTATTGATAGTCCTGCGGATAAAGAGCAGGCTGCAATACAAAACGGTCTGATACCGGTTAAGCAGGGCTGGCGGGAAATTGTTCCCGGCAAAGAATATACCTTTTTCCTGATGTATATTGAGCTGGATGGCAGGTCAGAGATGGAGAAGAAATATGGATCAAGTAACCTCGCCGTTGCCCTCAACTCTTTCAGAGGTTATGTTGAATCCGCTCTTAAGCCTTACGGCGGCAGGCTCTGGATCTGGTCCCGTTTTGGCGGGATTGTGCTTTTCCCTTTTTCTCCGGATAGTAATGATTTTATTTACAGCGCTTTCAGAATGAGACTTTTTAAAGAGCTTTACGATGTGGAGGGTTCTCTTTTCCCCAATTTTATCTCCATGCGTATTGTACTCCATGCCGGCAACCTGGTATATGTTAAAAAGAATACCGGACAAGTTATTTCGGACACACTGAATTCGCTTTTTCACCTGGGACAGAAATATGCTGAAAAAGGCAATTTTTATGTTACCGAAGAAGTCTTTCAGTATCTGCCTTTACGGATAAAAGATTATTTTGTGCCGGCGGCTGATTTTGACGGCAGGAGGATAATACGTATGAAAGTTCCCCGTTATTAGTTGGAGAAGAGCAGCTGCTGATGAAAGAGCGATCCTTAAGGCATTTTTTAAAATTCAAATGGCGCTTTTTAATTCTATTTTCATTTGCTCTGATTCTCTCTTCTTTTTCAGCCGTATATTTTGTCCGCTACCTCTTTAAACCAAATACCGGGCTGGTAGTTAATTACCCAGAAGTGATTTATGATCAGGGAGAGGTGCTTTTTTCACCTAAAACACCTTTTTCGCCGGCAGTTGCCTCGGGTCTAAATCCCAATAAGGATGTAATATTAGAGATCAATGGCCGGCCCATCAAGGGAAGCCGTGATGTGGTATTGGCGGATGCAGAAGTATGGGATTTTGATCCTGTAGAAGTTAAGGTCAAAAGCAGGGAATCAGGCGAACGAACAGTATATATTCAGCCTGCAATTAACCCTGCCAGGATTGACTGGCTCTTTACTTTAATATTCGCCATAGCTTTGTCATTTACGGTATTTTATCTTATCTTTAATCTGCCGGAGGATAGGGCTTCTAATTTTATTACCCTTGCCGCCCTCTTTTACCTGGTTTTTACCTGTGTTAAACCCTTTTATTATGAGAGTTTTTTTTCAAATTTATTAATTCACTTCGGCAAACTGACCTCGTGGTTTATGTTCTTTTTTGCGCTGTACTTTCCATTCCCGCGCTTCAAGCGCTCAATACGTTTAACCCTTATCTGGGGAATTTTGGGGATATATCTTTTTTTCATAGCCTCAAGGTTGTATTACTACTCCATGTGGGGCTTGAGCGGTCAGGAATCCTGGCTGGTTCAGTATCGTTATTTGGGTAAAATAAATAATATTTCTGATGGTATCGCCTATATTGCCTATACCGTTCTATTGGTAAGCGCCTATATTAAAACCCCCCACTTAAGCGATAAGCGGCAGATCGAATGGATCCTGGCTGGATTTCTAATTGCAATTCCTCCCTATTTTTTCCTGGATCAACTGCCTCTGATCGTTGGCGGTTCTCAGGGGCTGCGCATGAGTATGGGTAATTTTGCCAGCCTTTTCCTGGTATTTGTTCCTCTGTTTTTTGTGATTGGTTTGATAAAACATCGTGTCTTTAATATTAAATACTTTGTAAATCGCTATATTGTTTATGGTGTGTTATTTTTAGTAATACTCGCTTTTTTTACCATCCTCTACGAACCGGTGCTGAGGCTTTTTATTGCCAACTATGGGCTCACTGAAAGGGTAGCGGGATTCTTAGTAACCTCTCTGCTGTTTGTTTTTCTGCTGCCGATCAGAACGTTGATCGGCACCCTGGTAGAGCGAATATTTTACAAAGCTTACTATAGTAAATCGCTGAAGTATTCAGCTTCCCTGGAAAAACGCAACATGGAGCTGCTTATTATTGTTGATGAGCTGAACCGTCAGCAGTTAAGGACTTTTCAAACGGATAAAATAAGGGAGCTGAGGGGAATTATTACCGGTATCGCTCATCGAATAAATAATCCCGTTAATTTTATTTACAGCGGACTGGGCTCCCTGGAGAACAGGCTCAATACTCTCTTTAAAAATCTGAAATCAAGCGAGGCTCTACCTCGGGAAGAGCTCGTGAAGCACGAGACAGAGATAGGGCGCTTCATGAGTATTGTTGAAGAGGGTAGTTTGCTGATAAAGGATTTTATCCGTAAGCTCGTATCTCTGACCGGAAGCCGGTCAAGTATAATGGTAAATGTGGAAGTAATGCGTTTGGTTAAAAACAGCGAGCTGGAGATGCGGAAGAGGTATCCGCAGATAATTTTAGAGCTGCAGATAAACTCTTCAATAAAGATAAAATGCTATCCGGCGGAACTAATTCAAGCTATAGAGTATGTTTTAGAAAATGCTGTAGAGGCCAACCAGGGCTATGAACAGGCAATTTCCGTAAGACTTATCGAAGAAGATGGAGCTGTCGGCATTATCATCGAAGATAAGGGGGTTGGTATTGATGACCTGAATATAAAGAGGATTTTTGACCCCTTTTTTACTACCAAAGTTGATCATGAGGGCCTCGGCCTTTATTTTGCAAAGACCATAGTCGAGCGCAACTCGGGCCAGATCAAAATATCCAGTAAGAGTGACGGCGGCACTATAGTTCAATTCCTCTTTGCATCAAAAAGAAATTGAGTCCTCGTATAATGAGGCGAAAAAGCGACGTAGGGTGTTCATGGCTTTAATAAAAG
>DRHE01000274.1 GCA_011049745.1 Spirochaetales bacterium
ACGTTATAGAGGTTGATCGGGGCGGAAAAAGTAGTATCCGTTGGCCCTGAGAAAAAATTCAGGCAACCGTCCCTGTTGAGGATAAGGTCGCCGCATTCTACCAGCTCCCTGACCGGGGCAAAGATAAATACATCATCATATCCTTTTCCGGCTGTAAAGTTCAGCAGGTGGCTGACCGGATCTTCAACCACACCGGTATTGGTAAAAATAAGTTCAATTCCCAGGTCGCCGGGTTCTTTCCGGCTGAAAATGGAACGGGCGCGATTAAGTCTATGTTCATCGATATCGGTTACCACCAGGCGCGCCGGCCGGCGCTCTGAGTGCAGGGCGTAATCAATTGCGCCCAGTCCCATTGGCCCGGCAGCGGCCAGCATGGCCAGGTTGCCCCCTGCTTTAATACCCATGTTATGGTTGTAAGAACCCGGCGTGGTATGATAACTGGCCCTGAAAGCTCCGATTATGCAGGACATAGGTTCAGCTAAAGATGCGGGGAAATATCCTGCTCCTGTATAAGGGAGCAGGCAGCCACACTCCATGACCTCGCCCGGAATAATGATTCTTGTGGCATCGCCCCCGATAAAGCGAAAGGAATAGCCGGGAGCATTGAGGCTGCCCTTATAATTGAGGGCCGGTTGAATTGAGAACTTATCTCCCTTCTTGAATTGAGATTGCCATTTTGTACCAACCTGAAGGAGTCTGCCGCTGAACTCATGGCCGATTATTGTGGGATTTTTATCTATATCCTCAGGTATCCGTTTATGATCGGCTCCAAGGCTTGCCGCCTTATGGGAAGACATGCAGATACTGTCTGAGATAACCTCGGCTAAAATTTCATCATCTCCTAAAGGAGGAAGGTCAAATTCTTCCAGTCTGAGGTCATTCTTTCCATAAATACGCACCGCTTTCGTTTTCATATTTTTACCTTCTGTTTTTTATGTAACGTTCCAATCCGACAGCTTTAAAGGCTTGTATACGCTCATCTAAATGGGGATATTTTTCCCGGGTAGCCGCAGAAAACATGGCCAGGCTGAGATCTTTAGCGGCCTGCACTTCGTGGCCCGCCAGTGCCCAGGTGGAGTCGATCAGGTTGTGGAAATCAGGTTGCGCTAAAAGGGGGCAGATAAAGGATTGCCGGGGGCTGTTGATATCTTCACCGCTGATCTCAAAAAAGGAATATCGCCTGCACATTTCCTTAACCCGTTTCAATTGAGCCGGCGTATTGCGCGTAGGCATATAAGTCACTGCATTAAAACCCAGGTCTTTAAGGGTGGAAAAGAGAAGATCGAGGTAGCTGTCTTCGAATTTCTGGCTTTTTTTATCGCCTGTAACTGAAAGAGTAATGTCGCCAAGGTAGGGGTAGGCGGCAATTGCTCCAATGCTTTGGGCGAAGGTGAGAATACCCCTGATATTAAGGCATTCGGCTTTTGCGTCAATGTAAATTCTTTCCAGAAGAGCACTTTTCAGGGCGCCTAAAAGATCATAGCTATAGAATTTATTATCGCTATTCAGCAGGCGCTTCTCTATTTGCGGGTCCAGCCGCAGAAGGAGATTATCTTTTAAAAAAGAGAGCAGTGTATTACCTGTGCCGAAACGAGTAGTAAGCTTCAGGGCAAGGGCAAATAGGATATGCCTTTCAGTTACCGAACCCCCTTCCTCATGTTTTGATAACGGCAGCACATCATCAGTAAAATCAAGGCTCAGGTCATGGGTATTAACAAGGGAGTTCAGCCTATTTACCATCAGGCGGTTGCGCTTATTGCGCTCTTTTAAGAGAGGGTCAAAAAGAGCCTTTACCTGTTGGATTTGAGTATATGGAATACCGTGAAGGGCAATGTAGGCCAGGGATCTCTGGTTTGGATGGTTTATCCGCATGCCCTTTAATGGGGTAGCTGAAAAATCAGCCCGACATTCCAGGCCGGTAGTAGTGGGCAGGCCGGTTATTTTTCCCGCTTCTATGAACTCTTCGGCGCCGCTGATGGAATCGTGGTCCATAATGCCGGCCGCAGAGAGCCCGGAGGTATAGCTTAGCCATACAGCCATAGCGGGCGAGTAGGGTGAAAAGGAATAGAAGGTGTGGATGTGATTGTTTACGCTCCTACCCGGCGCTGGTCTGCTGATTTCACCCTTGCTTATACCTTCCATTAACTTGCTCAAGGCTTTGAGCCGCTCTTTTTTTTCGGGGTGGTTGAGCCTGTTGATTGTATCATGGCCGGTATGCATGGTTTCAGTTTAATCTTCTAACAGAAAAGTAGAAAAAAAGCAAGAGTAATATTGACAATGAAAGAAAAATATAATAGATATGAAAGCATAATTATAGGGAAATAATGATATATAGCAACCTATCTGAAAGGGAGAGTGAGATAGTGAGGCTTTTAGCCGCTGATCCGGTAATCTCAGTAGCCGGGCTTAGTGAGATAATTGGGGTCTCGACAGTCACTATACGCAGTAATCTTAACAGATTGGCTAAAAAGAATATCATTATGCGTACTCACGGCGGCGGGGTTCCCGCTTTTCATCCCAATGTTGTGGCACGGCAGATGGTGCTGATGGCTGAAAAGAATCGTATAGCACGGGCTGCAGCCGCTTTAGTCAACGATGGGGATAACATTATGATTGAAGCCGGTACTACAACTGCCCTGATCCCCCAATTCCTTCTGGGCAAGCACGATATCAGGATTGTTACCAATTCCACCCTTATCCTGCATTCAGCAAGGACCAATCCGGCCATTCAGGTTACCCTGGTCGGCGGCGAGTTCAGTGCGGCGACAGAATCGGTGGTGGGCCCAATTTCACTGGAACAACTGGAAGACTTTCACGTGCGTCTGGCCTTTGTGGGCACTGATGGTTTCACCCTGTCTAATGGACTTACCACCCATCTCGTTGAGGGGGCGGAGATTGTGCGCAAAATGACGGAGCGGAGTGACAGCACAATTTTAGTTGCCGATTCTTCCAAATACGGCAAGCGGGGCTTTGTGAAAGTACTGCCCCTTACAGCCGTTAAAAAGGTGATATCTGATAAAAAGCTGGCCGCAGAGGCTGTTCAAGAATTAAAAGAATTGGGATTAGAGGTAATCCTGGTTTAAGGAGTGATATTAATGGCTGTTGAAGACCTTCTATAATGAGGGAAGCGATGTGCAGGTGCGGCCTGTTGAGAGGGTGCGCAGGGTAATTTCCAAACATCTGCACACCTCTCTGTCAACCACAGCTCAGTATACCTTAAATACTTCTGCTTTACCGGAAAGCATACTCTCCTATAGGAAAAGGTCGCAAAAAGCTCCGGAGGCATCAGGGCAGCGAAACATATCCCTGAATGATCTGCTTATGGCTCTTTAAAGAGCCGCAGCACAAAGAATAAAAGAAGAGGAACCA
>DRHE01000275.1 GCA_011049745.1 Spirochaetales bacterium
ACTATGAGTAAAGCCGTTAAACTAATAACAAACAATCACCTGAAAAATGGTTGAAAAAGGGGCCTGAAGTTGAAAGAAATTACCTGGTATTTTCCCAGCAACCTGGAAGAGGTTCCGGAGCTGTTAAAAAAAGAGAGGGTTCTTGTGTACGGCGGGGGAACCGCTCTTCTACGCAGCAACTTAGCCAGGGTTGAGGGGTTAATCGATCTAAAAGCTTTACCCTTGAATTACTGCCGCGAAAGGGAAGGGGTTATCGAGATAGGCGCCGGCTGCACTTACAGCCAGATAACCGAAGTTTTACAAAAAATTGACAGCCATAATATCCTCATCCGCTCTTTGAGCGGAGCCGCATCCACGCCCTTAAGAAACCGGATTACCCTGGGAGGCTCCATAGCCTTTTTCCCGGTGTGGTCTGACCTTATGGGCCCGCTCCTGGCTTTAGAAGCTGAAGTAGCCCTTATCGGTTCCAGCAAGGGCAGCTTCCCCCTGGTTGAGTACCTGAAAAAGCGTGAAATCAGAAACCGGAGCCTGATTACCGGTATCTATTATAAAAAGCGGGAACTCAACTCCTATTATTTCCGCCAGAGCCGCACCCACTTCGATTACTCCGCTTTTTCTATAAGCATACTGGTAAAAAAATCTGCCTCTCTGTCCGCTTCCAGGATAGAAGAGCCGGCAATTGTAATTGTGGGCTGCCGTAATAAATTTTCCAAGCTCTCTTCACTGGAGGAGTCACTGAAAAACTGCAGCCCGGATGAGGTTCAAATAAAAGATATTACCGGCAGCCTCGAAGTAGAGTTTGCCGCTAAAAAGAATTACAGTCCCGACTACCTCAAACATCTCGCCGCTGTAGAGATGGAAAGAGCTCTTAAGGCTGTTCTAAGGAGTTAAATAGTGTTTGGCAACTTTATAATTAATGGTGAAAAAAAAGAAATTTCCTTTCACTCTTCGGATTTGCTTCTAACCCTTTTACGTGATAATGGTTTCACCGAGGTCAAAGAGGGTTGCAGGCAGGGTGACTGCGGCGCCTGTCTGGTTCTGCTGGCGGGAAAAGCTGTAAACTCCTGCCAGGTCCTGGCTGCCTCGGTCATGGATATGGAGATAACCACTGTAAAGGGGCTGGGAACTATCCATGAACCGCATATTATTCAAAGCGCTTTTGTTGAAACAGGAGCCGTGCAGTGCGGTTTCTGCACCCCGGGAATGATCATCGCCGCGTACGCACTGTTAAAAAAGAACCCTACACCCGATGCAGAAGAAATCAAAGAAGGACTGGACGGCAATCTCTGCCGCTGTACAGGTTATGAAAAGATCATAGACGCGGTAAAACTGGCTTTAAAAAAGGATAGGGCAAAATGAATGATTTTTTAAATATCGGAAAAGCAGTTCCCAAGCGAGATTCCCTTTCCCTGGCTACCGGGAGGGAGAAATTCACCGCGGATATACAGCTGGACAATACTCTGCACCTGGCCCTGCTATACTCTCCCCATGCCCATGCTGAGATTTTAGATATTGACTATGAAGCTGCCCTGAAGCTGGAAGGGGTCGTTGAGGTATTATGTTATAAGAATGTACCCAGGGTCCTCCATACCACTGCAGGCCAGGGTTTTCCGGAACCATCACCCTATGACACAGTCCTGTTTGACAGGAGAGTTCGTTTTGTAGGTGACCGGGTAGCTCTGGTGGCTGCGGAATCAATGGAAATCGCCAGGCAAGCGCTCAGGCTTATTAAAGTTGAATACCGGCTGCTGGAGGAGCTCTTTGATATTGAAAAGGCCATGTCGGATTCAGCTCCCCGACTGCATGTTGATGATGAGTTTGCCAGGATACCGGTGCCCTACCAGCCGGAGAAGAACCTGGCAGCAACCCTGGATATTACCTTTGGCGATCCTGATAAAGCCTTCCGGGAGGCGGACTTTGTAGAAGAGCGCACCTACTCCATGCACTATGCCTCGCACTGCGCAATTGAGCCTCACACCACCAGCGCTTTTTTTGACGAGCAGGGCAGATTGGTAATCATAACTTCCACCCAGGTCCCCTTTCATGCACGCCGGATCGTAGGTTACCTGCTTGATATTCCCACCGGAGAGATCAGGGTTATCAAACCGCGGATCGGCGGCGGCTTCGGGGGCAAGCAGGAGGTCATTTTAGAGCCCCTGGCCGCGCTGGTTGCCTGGCGCACAAAGAGAGCGGCAACAATTACACTGTCCAGAAGCGAAGTCTTTATCTCAACACGCACCCGCCACGCCATGCGAATACATCTGAAAACCGGCGTTTCTAAAGAAGGCCGGATCACTGCTTTAGATATGGATGCCCTGATGAATGCCGGGGCATATGGTCCCCATGCCCTTACCGTTCTTTCCAATACCGGTTCCAAGGTGCTGCCCCTCTTCAATAAGATCGACCATCTCAAGTTCAAGGGCAGAACCGTTTACACCAACCTGCCGGTTGGCGGCGCTTACCGGGGATATGGCGCCACTCAAGGGTACTTCGCCTTAAACCAGCACCTCGATATTATTGCCCGCCGCCTTGAAAGGGACCCGATTGAGCTCTGCAAAGAGTGGCATATCGGGGAGGGAGAGGGTTCCCGGGTATTTGAGGTCCTGGGCGAAGGCACCGAGGGTGTTGAGCAGATCATCAGATCCTGTAAGCTTGATGAGTGCCTGGACAGGGGGGCTGAAGCTATAGGCTGGCATGAAAAGCGCAACCAGCGCTTAAAGGGGCCAAAAGAAAGGGTGAGGGGCGTTGGCCTGGCTGTAGCCATGCAGGGTTCAGGCATTCCCGAAGTGGATATGGGCAGCGCCTCGATGAAGATGAATGAAGACGCATCCTTTAATCTCCTGGTGGGAGCAACCGATATCGGCACCGGTTCGGATACTATTCTAGCCCAGATAGCTGCCGAGGTGCTGAAAATACCCTCGCAGAAGATTATTGTGCTCTCTTCAGATACCGACCTTACCCCCTTTGATGTAGGCGCCTATGCATCTTCCACCACCTATATTTCAGGAGGAGCAGTACAGAAGTGCGCTCTGAAGATCAAAGAGCAAATAATTTCAGTGGCCGCAAATATGCTTAAAGCCGAGACCAAAGAGCTCTATTTGGGAGAGGAGAGGGTAATAAACCGGCAGAGCGGCGAAGAGCTTCCCCTGCAGGATATCTGTACCTATGCCCTCTACACCAAAGACCAGTTCCAGATACAGGCACAGGCCTCCCATACTGCTTCAGAATCACCTCCCCCCTTTGCCGCCCAGTTCGCCGAGGTGGAGGTTGACCTGCTCACCGGCAGGGTGGATGTGGTCAAATTTGTATCGGCCGTGGATTGCGGCCAGCCCATTAATCCCCCCCTGGCAGAGGGACAGGTAGAGGGTGCGGTGATAAACGGCATAAGCTATGCCCTGTGTGAAGAGTATAACTTCAATTCCAAAGGGAAAATGGTTAACCCTAGCTTCGGGGATTATAAGATATTCACTGCTGCGGATATCCCGGAAATGGAGACCATTATAGTCTCTTCCTACGAGCAGAGCGGGCCCTTCGGTGCAAAATCTATTTCGGAAATCGCCATAAATGGACCACCGCCGGCCATTGCCAATGCCATCTTCGATGCCGCAGGGGTGAGAATGTACCACACCCCCTTTACCCCGGAAAGGGTCTGGCAAGAGCTGAATAAATGATCCTGCTTAAAAACTGCTATTATATTTTAAGCGGTCAGGGGCGAAGTTCCAGCCGGGAGCAGAGCCCCGGCCGGGAACAGAACCCTGAGCATGAACAGAACCCTGAGCAGGGCTGGGACATCCTGATTAAGGATAATAAAATCGAAGAGATTGCTCCCGATATCCTGCCCCCGCTTTTTGATAAGAGCAGTCACAGGATCATCGACGCTTCCAACCTGGTGGTGGTTCCCGGATTTATCAATACACACCACCATTTTTACCAGACCCTGACCAGGAATCTTCCCGAAGTGCAGAATGCCAAGCTCTTCAACTGGCTTACGTACCTGTATGAGATATGGAAAAACATCGACGCAGATGCAGTCTTCTATTCATCGCTGGTAGCCATGGCAGAGCTGCTTAAAACCGGCTGCACCTGTTCAACAGACCACCATTATCTATATCCGGAGAGTTTCAGCGGTGATCTCATGGCTCTCCAGTTTGAGGCTGCAGAAAAAACGGGATTGCGTTTTTCTCCCTGCCGCGGTTCCATGAGCTTAAGCAAAAAGGACGGGGGGCTGCCTCCGGATTCTGTTGTACAGGAGAGTGAGATAATTCTTAAAGACAGCCGGCGGGTGATCGAAGAGTTCCACGATGCCGGTGATTTTTCCATGAAAAGAATAATCCTGGCGCCCTGCAGCCCCTTTTCAGTAACAGAAAAATTGATGCGCAGCACTGCTGAATTGGCCAGGGAGTATGGAGTACTCCTGCACACCCACCTTGCGGAAACTCAAGATGAGAATGATTACTGCCTCAAAGTTTATGGACGGCGGCCCCTGGAGCTGATGGTTGATTGGGATTTTACCGGCAGCGATGTCTCCTATGCACACGGCATATTCTTCAATGACCGGGAACTGAAAATACTTGCCCAAACCAATACCGGCATAGCCTACTGTCCCTCTTCCAACATGCGTCTGGGATCAGGAATTGCCAGGGTCAGGGAAATGATTGATATGGGTATCAACGTTGCCCTGGCAGTAGATGGTTCCGCTTCCAATGACACCTCTGATTTTTTAGGCGAGATGCGCCAGGCATTGTTGCTGCAGAGGATCAGGTATGGTCCTGACGGTCTTAAACGTGATGAGGTATTTCGTATAGCCACTGAAAATGGGGCCAGGCTCCTGAATTACCCTTACCTGGGCAGGATAGAGGCGGCTGGGCAGCCGATCTGGCCCTCTTTAATATCAATAGAATCGAATATGCAGGCTCCCTCTCCGACCCCCTGGCCGCATTGATCTTTACCGGCATCAACCATCAGAGCGAATACACAATTGTCAACGGAAAGGTCGTGGTGGAAAAGAGTCTTCTAACCGGGATTGACGAAGAAAAGGTCCTCTTTGAAGCCAACCGCATCAGCGCCCGTTTGCTGGGCAGATAAATAATCGGGCCCCTGCCGGTACTTATCCCCACGTTTTTTCTTGCAAATCCCATTATTAAGGTTTAGAATTGCTTATATAGGGTTACTCAGATGGGCGGTAATGAAGAACGTATTATAAAGGAATTATTCGCGCTGGCCGGTGTGACGGTAAATGGGGATAAACCCTATGACATTACCATCCATGACCGGCGTTTCTACCGGCGGGCATTAAATGAACAGGCCCTGGGCCTGGGTGAATCCTATATGGACGGCTGGTGGGACTGCCCCGCCCTGGATCAGTTTTTCCACCGAATCCTTTCGGTAAAACTCCAGGAAAAGGTAAAGGGCAACTGGAAGATAAAACTGGACATTCTTAAATCCAGACTCTTCAATCTTCAGAAAGAAAAGCGCGCCTACCAGGTAGGTGAGCGCCACTACGACATCGGCAATGACCTCTACCGGCGCATGCTGGATAAGAGAATGATCTACACCTGCGCTTACTGGAAAAAAGCCCGCAACCTGGATCAGGCACAGGAGGCCAAGCTCGACCTGGTCTGCCGTAAGATCAACCTGAAAAAGGGAATGACCGTGCTGGAGCTGGGCTGCGGCTGGGGCACATTTGCCAGGTATGCGGCAGAAGAATATGGGGCAAAGGTTACCGCTGTAACCATCTCCCGGGAGCAGGTTAAACTGGGCAGAGAACTCTGCCGGGGTCTGCCTGTAGAGATAAAACTCGAAGATTACCGGCAAGTTACGGGTAAGTATGACCGGGTAATCTCCATCGGCATTATGGAACATGTGGGCTATAAGAACTACCGCACCTATATGGAAACTGTTGACCGAACTCTGAAGCATGACGGTATTGCTTTTGTCCATACCATCGGCCAGAACTCGAATGAAACAACGACCAATTCCTGGACTACCAGATACATCTTCCCAAACTCCATGCTTCCCTCTATTGCCCAGTTGGGCAAAGCCATGGAAGGGCTCTTTATCATGGAAGATTGGCACAACTTCGGCCCGGACTACGATAAAACCTTAATGGCCTGGCACGCTAATTTTGAAAAGAGCTGGCCCGAGCTGAAAGAGAAGTACGGCGACCGCTTTTATCGAATATGGCGCTACTACCTGCTAAGCTCAGCCGGCGGTTTCCGCTCCCGCTTCAACCAGTTATGGCAGATAGTAATGACCAGATCAGGGAGTGAACAGCCGGACTGCCGTCAAAGCTGATGGGCGTGCGGCTGCCGGGAGCATAAGTTGATCGAAACTGAAGTAATCATTGTAGGCGGTGGTCCTGCAGGCTCAAGCTGCGCCAGGCGGCTCCGAAAGTATGGTATCGACTGCCTTATCCTGGATAAAGAGGAGTTCCCCCGCCTTAAGCTGTGCGCCGGCTGGATTACCCCACAGGTGTTAAGAGAGCTGGATCTCGATGAGACTACATACCCCCACACCCTGTTAACCTTTAAAAAGCTCTATTAC
>DRHE01000276.1 GCA_011049745.1 Spirochaetales bacterium
CTGAAACAGAGGGCAAGTTCAAACCATATAAGGCCTGAGCCATAAGCATCCGGTCGCCTGAAAAAGCGAAATTGTCGTAGCCGCGAAGAGTATTTCCCAGGGTATAACCCCGTTGAAAAGGAAGAGGCCGGTCAGCATACGCCCATTTGAACCAGAAAAAGGTATGGTGAATATCGTAGAAAGTATCCCACCTTTTAAGCTCCAGATCGATCCTGGCAAACGAGTGCCTGCCTCCCAGAGTACCCCCTGCCAGTTCCCCCTGAAGGCGACCCCAGAAACCGGATAGCGCGAAAAAAGGGTCTTTGCGCGTATCCAGCATACCATCGAATACAAGGCTTCTCACCCTTCCCGACTCTACCGGCAAGTTGGAGTGGAAATTCTCGGAGCCGAAAAGGGTGAACGGCGACTGATTTTTCAGGCTGTAATACCTCTCATCCTGGTATGCCAGACTCAGATACGAGCGGTTCCACATTTCACGCCGCAGTTCTATCGAATAACCTTCCCTGCGGAAATAATATCGGTGGTCGTATCCGGAAACAAAGGCTTTGAATGCGCTTTCAAGATCCCCCAGCCGCCACCGGTCATTCGTATCCGAATTGGTGGATCTCGCCCCAATTCCCAGGGAATACCGGGCTTTTGAGTCCAACGGCAATTTTAATAAAGCATTGAAACCCACAGCCTGGTGGGTTGTGGCTGAGATGACCTTGCCCTGGAAGACAGGAAAATCCCCCAGATCCGGTTGCTCAACAGTAAAGCCCCACGAAATGGAAAAGCCGTCCACACGGTCGTATCCCTCCAGCCTGAATCCTCCCATCCGGTTTGTCCTGAACTTCAGGTGAATGGGCAAACTTTTTTTGAACCCCGGATCTTGCAATTTACCCCTGACCCGGTTAATGCACTCAGCGGATGAAGTCCGGATAACTTCACCCTTCACTTTCGCATCACGTGACTGAAAAAGAGTGCCCCGGAGAAGAATAACGTCACCAGTAACCTCGGCCTTGGACCTCAGGCTCAATTCTCCGTTCAGGATGATAAGACTGCCTTCCAAAGGCCTATCAAGTACTCCGTTGCAGTCGATAAATAAAATATCGGTACTCAGCGGGCCGTTTTCTGAAGCGAGAACCGTGTCCTGGTGGAAAACGAGATAATTCCCTTTGGCGAGCACTGACTCCACGTGCGGCAAAGCTGGATCAGAGTATTCTTCTGTTGGGGCTTGCGCAAGCAAGAGATTCACCCAGAGGAAAGCAAAAGAAAAACCAGCATGTAAAAATCTTTTCCCGGACATCGGCATTCCACTTTTCTCAAATTTTTAAAATTACTTCATTTTATCTATTCCATCTCTTCTCGGATAATAGAGAGCCGTTATGGAGGGATAAATGCCAGGTATATATAAAAAAACCGCAGAGTGGTAAAGGGAATTAAAGCTGAACACCCTAAGATCCGCGGGGCGAGATTCACTGTTAAATACTCAAAAGTGAAAAGAGCAAAACCAGTCTGGTGTTTAAAAGGTCAGTCTGTTCCTGCGGCAGTTCCTCCAGGCCTTCAATCCTGATATTCAGCCTTTCCGAGGCCACATAAGCAGTTCCGATAACTTGATTCTGACTATCGGTGATTTTCAACATGGTCAGTCCAGGCAAAAGGCTGCTCGAAGTTGTCTCGTAGGCTGAGAGAACAGGCTTGCCGTTTTCTGTCAAACTCAATAGCGGAGTAGCAGTCAATGCTCCCAGATTTGTCGGCCAGAAACGGCGGTAATGTTTTCGCACCACCACGGAATCACCCAAATGTGCCCGGGGTATGACCAAGAGAGTCGGATTGCTGACAGCAAGCCTGTATCTTTCATTCAGGGAACCCCTGGGATAATTCAGCTCCAACCTTTTAATTTTAGGCCGCAGGAAATAAAGAACAAGAGGTGACTCCTCCCTCCCCTGACCTCCGTGGATTACACGGGAAAGCGTGCCCTGATTGTGCAGGGAAGTGGATGGCTGGAAATAAAAATCCGGCGGTATGTCGCTCAGCAGGTTTCTGGAGTAAAACCGGTAAAATGAGTAACTGACTACACTGAAAAGGGCGTAAACGAATACCGCAATCGATATGGCGACAAGGATTCCCGCCGTAGGAGTGATACGCCTTCTTTCTTCTGTTTTGCTTTCTCTTTTCAATACCTCCTTGAGTTTCAGGTCATCCTTGTGCCGCTCAAGTTCCTTGTGGGCTAAATAGCTCATCCGGGAGAATTCGCCGTGTTCCATGAGCACGAGATTTTCATCTGCCGGGGTATCTTTATCTTCAATCAGGTCTTTCTCATATGATTCGGTGGGTGTCGGTTCCTTAATCGCTTCGCTTGCTTCAAACTCTTTTCTTCTTAGATCAGTGAGGTCCGGCAGCTTTTTTGAGCCTTCAGCTCCTCTGCCCTGTCCTTCTCCAGGACCTACTGCTGAAGGATCATAAATGACCTCTCCCGGCTCGAGCGCTTCGAATGATATATCATTGTCAGTCACATCTTCTTTTGTGCTGCCCTGAATTTCGCTTTTTATTTCCTCCACCACGTTGTAGAAGTTTTTTTCAGTCGTTATTTTATTGTTCAGTTTTACTACCCAGTCCGGCCCCAGCTGCCGTGACAACACCTCCTCGAAATCAGGGCCGAAATGAGCCTCCAGCGCGGCCTCCCACACATCGAAATCAACGAACCGCTCGCCTGTCGGCTCTTCGACCGGCTGAGATTCTTCCGAATCACTTTCCAGTTCCTCTTGCTCTCCCGCCTCATCTCCCGCTTCAACAGATTTCTTTATGATGGAAAGATCATCTTCGTCCTTTTCTGCCTTTCTCTGGAAAGGAGTGTCTTTTTTCTTATCCTCAGGCATGGTAACTTCCAGAAAATTTCAAAAAACCAATTATTGGTTATCCTGCCATACAAAGGTGCAGTAACGAAAAGTTCTTCCCATCGGCAGCGCCAGGTTTCCTCCGCCGTCCAGGTGTCTTGTCACGGCAAGAACGGCGACCCGGTTAAAACTGCTTTTTCAATTTTCATTATTAATAAAAGACACTTGCAAGTCAAGATAATACAACTATTGGAACCAAACTCCAATTCCGAATCAACTAAGAACCCTGAAATAATTTAGCAAGAAATATACATTCCCGTTTTCCCAAACCTCCCAGCAATCTGACTCTTTAACTTTGACAAGACCTACGGAAGCTAATAAATTGTGCAGTGTTTTGCATATCAGCCGGGATATGCTAATTTTAGCCAGCATATCTTTTTATCTACCTCCCCGGTTGGGAAAAATTATAGAGATGGAATTATTTCGAAGTAAAGTAAAAATCTTCGATTTTCGCCTATCTCCATTGCTGGTTCTGCTTGTTTTCAGCCGGACCCTTCCGGCCATGACAGCGCAAAGCTCCTTTGCTGATTTTCAACTGCCTAAAGTCATTTTTTCCACCACGTCGGCTGAAATAAAACTATCAGACAAACTGTTGCTTGAAAAGGCTGGAGAACCATTCAACATTCTCGTTTCCCGATGGGATTCTGCGTTAAAAACTCCTATCGAAGCTGAGTTCGACAGCCAGGGAATCGCGGAAATCAATTTCCCCAGTGCAGGTTACTATCTTGTGGCAGTCGGTTGCGGCGAGTTTACCTGCCAGAAAGTAATAAGAATATACACGGGATTCCTCACCATCCTCCCTCCCCTGATCGCCATATTCCTGGCACTGATTTTCCGCCAGGTTCTGCCTGCCTTATTTATCGGTATCTGGTTCG
This sequence comes from Spirochaetales bacterium, assembly GCA_011049745.1. GTDB lineage: Bacteria > Spirochaetota > Spirochaetia > SZUA-6 > DRHE01 > DRHE01. The sequence continues at coordinate 3,752 of DRHE01000276.1, forward strand.
GAGTGAGCCTGCTTGCGGGACTCAATCCGTGGACCGGCCTGGTCCGGCTGATCGATACCTACCTGGTTGAAGCGATGACAGATAAAGATCACGTGCGGATAATCATTTTCAGCATGACTCTGGGAGGTATGGTGGGGCTTATTACAC
>DRHE01000277.1 GCA_011049745.1 Spirochaetales bacterium
CCTTAAAATTGCCGTCTTCACCCTTGGAGTCCGTGTACTTATGATGGATAAAGAAGAAGTCAAAATTCTGCCAGTTGCCTTTAAGCGCGGCCAGTTGATCATCCAGACCACTCAGATCTTCAATAACCTGCATACCCAGGAGACGGCTTATTCCCTTATAATCGGGATATACTGCCAGGGTCAGGGGTTTAAGCCCGAAAAGCTCCGGCATGGAGGGAATATGGGACAGCTCGGCAAAACCGCGCATCAGCAACGCATTCGCCGGCTTTTCATTTTTAAGAATCTCCAGGGATTGGCTGATAAACTCTTTGACAATCCCTGCGGTTTTTTCCCCTGCGGCAGAAAGCGCTTTGGGATCAAGGGCCTTTACTCCCACCTTCTGGGGATCGGTATCAGCCACTTGATCGGATAAACCCTCACCCCGGAAAATTACCACGGCGCGGTAATCCTGAACCGGTTTTATAAAGACCTCAACCCCGGGTATGGCCACCTGCTTAAGCAGTTCGCACAACCCGGCGCACTCTTCAGTCGGAATACGCCCGGCTCGGCGGTCGGTTATATTACCCTGTTCATCACGAGAGGCAAAGTTCATACGCGCAGCTACATCGCCGGCTTTCATGGGAAAACCGATTCCCATAGCTGCCACCACCCCTCTGCCAATGGGATAATCAGTAGGTTGGTAGCCGAATAAGGCGAAATGACCAGGGGCTGAGCCCGGAGTAACGCCGAAACCTATAGGCTGATGCAGTCCGCATTCCGAATCTGCTGCCAGGGCGTCGAGATTGGGCGTTACTGCACTCTCCAGTTCAGTTTTGCCACCCCTCTCTAAAGGCAACCCTCCGAGCCCGTCGAGGATCAGAAAAACGATCCTCATTTCACTTTGCTCGATCAAATCTTTCAGGTATTTATCCATATTTTTTCTCCGCATTTTTTCTTGATCATGGTACTTTTTCAGCCGCTATTTGGTCAAGCAGCCCTGGAAATTACGAAAGCCTGCAGAAACCGCGGTCAGTTAACCTTTTAAAGGAAAGCAGCAGAATAAATAAAGATTCTTTTGACAATTCTACGAAATATGCTACTATAGATTGGAATTTTGTTATTTTAACAGGAAATATTAAAGCTCAGCGCCCATAACTATCGTGTTGAATTTCACCACCAGAATATAGGTTGCGGATTTAATCTGCGATGGATATAAATATCCATACTGCAGGGCAAGGAGGAATATCTGACAGGCCAGGAATCCAGAAAAAGACTGATTCTCACTATCCTTAGCGAGGAAAAGATCCACAACCAGGAAGAGCTTCAACGGCGGCTGCAGCAGGAGGGAGGGAATGTCACTCAAGCCACCCTTTCGCGGGATCTTAAATTCTTAGGTATAGCCCGGGTGCCTGACCCGGTTGAGGGTTATATCTATGTTATAAAAGAAAAGGTAAATCCCACACCGGAACCATATCTGCGAGATGATATAAGCCGCGGTATTACCGATATCCACTTTTCCGGCAATTTGGCAGTGATTAAAACTAAGCTCGGCCATGGCCACAGTGTAGGCTTTGCCATAGACCGGCTGGAGATCCCCTATGTACTGGGCACCCTTGGCGGTGAAGATACACTACTCGTTATCTTCAGTGAAGGGGCTGATAAAAGCGGGTTTGTTAAGTCGATCACCGGCCGGGATTCGCTTCATACTGACTGAGCGGTTTAACTGAAGCAGTTTAAACCTGAGTTTGATAATCTCATACCTACCAGGAGGCCGGCTATTGACCCGTACCTTTAAATAGTTTTATATTGGGCTAGATATACCCGGGATGTAGCCTAGAGGCCAGGGCGCCTGCTTTGGGAGCAGGAGATCGGAGGTTCAAATCCTCTCATCCCGACGAGCGTCCATAGCTCAGTTGGATAGAGCAACAGCCTTCTAAGCTGTGGGTCGCAGGTTCGAATCCTGCTGGACGTGCTTTAATTTGTTAAAATACAAAGAGTTAAAAGTAAGCATTATAAAAAATACTTATTTAGGGCTTGACTTACACCTAAATTTACACCAAAAATAAAGAATGAGGCACCATGACTTCACCCTTTTTAAGCGGAAAGGATCTAAGACCTGGTACTTTTACTACCGTAAAGGTAATGAGCGATTAGCCAGGTCAACCGGCAAAAGCTTAAAATATGAAGCTGAACAAGAAGCAAGAAAGTTTATAGATAAGGGTACTGCATGCGATGTTACCCTGAATAATTTTTCGAAGGACTTCTTTGTCTGGGATCGCTGCTCCTGGATCGAAAGGCAGCATTCTAAAGGCAGATCATTTTCAAAGCAAGTTGCCCATGAAAGAAGAGCACACCTAAAAAACCATATCCTTCCTGAATTTGGCAAATATTATTTAACCGAGCTGAATAAACGAAGCATTGAGAACTGGCTTACTTCTCAGGCAATATCGAATCAAACAAAGAATCATATTCTGTATAGCTTCAGGATCGTGCTTAGAGATGCTGAGGACGCGGGGCTAATCGAAAAGAATGTCCTGGACAGAGTCGAGCCATTCGGTAATGAAGCAAAAAAAAGAGATGTTTTTACAGTTGCCGAGCTTAAGCAGCTTTTCCCCGATGATCGAGAAAAGCTACTTGAAATATGGGGATCTCTTAAACACGCCACCTGCTATATAATACTC
>DRHE01000278.1 GCA_011049745.1 Spirochaetales bacterium
GCCATCGGGCTTAGCCTTGGCCACATATTCACCGCCGATTACACTTCCACCACCGGCTTTGTTAATTACCACCACCGGTTGCCCCAGGTACTTCGGCGCTACACTGGCAAACATGCGGGCATTGATATCCGTTCGCCCCCCTGCACCCCAGGGCACAATAATCTGGATTGGCTTATTGGGGTACTCCTCTGCCCCTGCAGCGGCTTCCTGCGCTCCCTCTGCAGCGAGGAAGCCTGCAGAAACAACAAGGATCAATAGGATAGTAAATAGTTTTTTCATTCAATACCTCCTTAAGAGTTTACTATTTATTAGATTAATCTTATAGCATATTACAGTCCGTTTGTCAACAGTTTATTTTTTATAATTGAAACAATTAAGGCTAATGCGGCTTTTTTGTTAGTATAGTTTTCAATGAATAAAAATAATACTTGATTTTATCAGGAGCTCAGTATAGTATGTAATTGCATTGGGTGGGTTTTTCAACCGAGGAATTATAATAGCTAGATGAAAATTGCGCTGCAGATTAAAGATATTCTTATTCTTGATTGCTTTTATAGAAAAGGTCCTCTTGCCAATCAAGAATTAGCCGCTATCTTAAACCTATCACCCAGCACTATATCTAATGTTCTCAAACGACTTGCCAGTTTTAACTTGATAAGAGAATTTGACTCAAAAATCTATATTAAAAAAAATAGGAAAAAAGAGAGGAACAAAAAAACATATCATCTAAACCCGCATTACGGCTATGCGATTGCCATTGAAATAGACTATGATTTCTTAAACATATTCAAACTGCGCTTCGATCTCAGCATCGAATACTCCAGAAAGGTCCTGGTTTCAGAGAACACGAAGGATGCTATTCTAAGACAAATTGATAGGGAGTTGGAGAGATCTTTAGAAGAGAGTGTGGATGAAAAGCTTCTTGGGGTTGGTTTTGGCTTGCCCGGCAAGGTAAATATTGAAGAGGCGGTCTCTGTTTTCAACACCCGGATGAAAGACTGGCGGAATGTTCAATTTGACCGCTTCTCCAAACGCTGTAACCATATAGTTCTTGAGAATATAGCGAATTGCAAGGCAATTGGAGAACGAATCTATCGACAGGACCAGAATATTGACAATTTTCTCTTTCTAAATATTGGCAATGGTGTGGGCATGGGAATATTCATTAACGGCAGCATATACAGGGGATATAATGATGCCGCTGGAAACGCTGGACACACCATGCTTAACGAAGAGAGCGATAACATATGCATCTGCGGCAATAAAGGCTGTCTGGAGTCCTTTGTTTCCAATAAAGCCATTTGCAACCAACTCTCGAAGCTGAACAGGAATGAGGTTGAATCGGAAATCTTTGGAGATATTGATTTCGGCGATCTGGAAAAGATCTACAAGGTATTGGATCGACACTACCATAAAGGCGATAAAGTGGCTTTTCAGATTATAAATGAAATCGCCCATAAAATGGGATTGGCCTGTGCTAATTTTTTTCAGCTTTTCGCACCGGAGTACATCTTCATTGGCGGTGAAATATGTGACCTGGGAGAATATTTCCTGAAATTAATACTCCAAAATGTGCAGAAGTACTATCTGCCATGGAACCAGCAGATTAATATAGTATATTCCAAAAACAGCAATTCTGTTGGCGCCTGCGGTTTGGGGCTGCTGGCTTTTAGAGCTGGGTTGGGGATTCACGGAGTTCACTTGTGAGGGGTTTTAAAAATATTCTCTTTATCACCACTGACCAGCAGCGCCAGGATTCTCTTCCCTGCTACGGGTTAAACTTTATGCAGACCCCGGCTCTCGATCGTCTTGCCCGCGAAGGCATTGTATTTGAAAATTGCAGCTCTGTATCGCCGGTCTGCCAGCCCGCCCGTGCATCATTTATGTTGGGACAGTACCCCCATGTTACCGGAATCCCGGACAATTTTCGCTGGATCAGACCAAATTCACCTACAATCGCCCGTTCTTTTTCCGAAGCCGGCTGGAGGACAGCGGCAATCGGCAAAATGCACTTCCATCCCTGGGATGCCATGGAAGGCTTTCAGGAACGGATCATTGCAGAAGACAAACGGCACATATTTCGCCCGGATCACTGGTCCCGCTTCCTCGAAGCAAGAGGGTATAAGCGGGATCATCCGGCTGAGATTCCGGAATATGAAAAAAATCTAGGCGCCGGAGTAAGCCCTCTGCCGGAAGAGCTGCATATCGACAATTTCATCGGCGATCAGGCGGTGGGCTGGATCGAGCGCTATAGCCGGCAGACCCTTAAAGAAAGGAAGCCTTTCTTCACCTGGGTATCTTTCAACAGCCCCCACGATCCCTACGATCCCCCTGAGAGATTATCCGGACTCTATAGAAATGCTCCAATTCCCGAGGCTATAGGTTCGTCCGCAGAACTGGCGCATAAACCGGCGTACCAGCGCTCCATCATCCCCACATACAAACAGAACTTGCTTTTTCTGAATGATTACTCAAGGCTTGATCCTCAAGCTATTCGGCGAATTCGTGAGTACTACCTGGCCACCATAACCCTGGTGGACAGCCAGATTGCCAGGATAGTGGAGACACTTGAAAAGAACGATCTTCTGGAATCAACAATTATTATCTTCACTTCGGACCACGGAGATCACCTGGGCGACCATGGCCTGCCCTTTAAATCCACCTTCTACGAAAGCGCCCTGATGGTTCCGCTTATCGTACGGTGTCCCGGTATGCCGGAGGGCAAGCGTAATCGCTCGGCCGTGAATTGGCTCGATCTGCACGCGACATTTTTAAAGCTGGCGGCTATTCCGGTTCCGGATCATGTGCAGGGAAAAGAGATCACTCCTTTGCTGCGGGAGCCAGAACGGATTCTGAAGACCGAAGCCTTCAGTGAACTGCTCGGCAGTGTTATGATTCGAACAGAGACTGCGAAACTGGTACTCTGCGACGACGGTGACGGAGAACTCTATGACTTGACAGAGGAACCCCTTGAAGTGAACAACCACTATCGCAATCCGGATTACCGGGATCTCAAGGAAGAGCTCAGCCGGAGAATAATGCACCACCTGCTTGCCCACAGCCGGGTGCGTTCTTTCGGTGGCGGGCGTTACGGCGGAGATAAGCAGCGGGAAGAGTGTTTCAACAATATCAGGAAAAAACTGGCCTCTGGCGGCTATCCGGGATTAATAAAATGAAGATCAACGGCAAAAAGTACACCCTCTACTGGGGAGACCTGCACAATCACAACGCAGTTGGCTATGCTCAAGGGTCGCTGGCTCGATCTATCGATATCGCCAGGGAGCAGCTTGATTTCTTTGCTTTTACCGGCCATGCCTCGTGGCACGATATGCCGCTAATGCCCGGGGACCGGCAACTGCACTGGGTCAATGGTTTCAGGGTACATAGTGAGCACTGGCCAAAGACTCGAAAAATGCTCCTTTCGGCCAACAGCGATAATTTCGTTGCTTTCTTAGGGTACGAGTGGCACTCCAGTGCTTTTGGTGATTACTGCCTGATCTTTCCGGGAGATCAATCGGAGCTCTACCTGCCCGATCATATTGATAAACTCCTCGATTTTGCTTCTGCAAAGGGTGCACTGGCAATACCACATCACGTGGCCAATAAACAGGGTAGACGAGGAGCAAACTGGAATTATTTCCGTCCTGAGGTTAGCCCGGTGGTGGAAATTTTCTCCGAGCATGGCTGCACTCTCTCTGACCGCTCTCCATATCCGATGATTCTGCACAGTTTCGGAGGACGTTCCACAGCAAATACAATATATCATCAACTGGCCCGGGGACTGCGCTTCGGCTTTGCAGCATCTACGGATGATCACTTCGGATATCCAGGGGCTTACGGTGAGGGAATTACCGGTATCTGGGCGGAAGCGCTTACTCCACAAGCCCTATTCGAGGGAATAAAAAACCGTCGTACCATAGCCGCTACGGGCGACCGTATTTCTTTAGAGTTCACCCTGAATGGCTGTCCGCTTGGCTCGGAGCTTTCACCGACGAGCCGTAGAAACGTGGAAATTGCCGTAGAAGGCGACGATTCCGTGGAGACAATCGAGCTGCTGCGCAATGGAAGAATCGTTAAGCGTTTCTTTCCGGAGGACCTGGTAACCGAACCCCCCCGGCTCCCCGGACGTGGCAATATCCGCATCCAGTATGGTTGGGGACCGTGGACTGCTCTCGACCTGGAGCGAATCTGTACTTGGAATATGAGAGTCTCAATTAAAAACGGGCGTTTTCTAAAAGTAAAACCCTGCTTTCAATCCGGCCCCTTTAAAGAGGAGCTGCGTGACAGGCTCCGGCAGGTGTCTGCGCAGGAACTTACTCTACATTCCTTTACTTCCCGCAAGCAAGCCTACCTGCAGGACCCGACCAAATCGTTCATATGTGCCGTGGAGGCTGGTCCAAACGCCAGGCTCACAATAGAGCTGAAGAAGCCCTCGGAACTTAAGGTGGAGGTACCGTTGCCGGAGCTGACTGAAGAGAACCGGATCACCTTCACCGGCGGCTTTACCACGGAGAGTTTTGTTATTCACCGCTTTGTGGGTGATAAGGAGTTATCCGCCAGGATCCAATGGCAGGATGAGGGCAGCGCTTCGGGCGGTACGGATGAGTATCACGTAAGGGTCCGCCAGCACAACAACCAATTTGTCTGGTCCAGTCCGATTTGGGTAGGATAGGCTGATAATCCCGATTGTACCCCAGCCGATGGTCATGGGATTTCCCTCAAGCTTTGCCCTTCTCTCCGGAATATCTTATGCTGCGCTGGCTTCAATTTATTATATTCTACTTGACATGAC
>DRHE01000279.1 GCA_011049745.1 Spirochaetales bacterium
CCATATATCCTTCCACAAAGGGGGGGAATGTTTTCAGTATTTTACCATTCGGATTAATAATAGCGGTAATTCCGCCATTGGTGGCACGAACTACTGACCTTTTATTTTCAACAGCTCGCAACACTCCCATACTCAGATGCTGCATTTCAGCTGCTACAGATTTGGACCACGAGTCATTGGTCATGTTTACCAGCACATCTGCTCCCTCACGGATAAAATTACGGCAGAGATAGCCAAAGGTATCCTCAAAACAGATAGGTGTAGAAAACTTTACCCCATCAATTTCAAATACTGTGTATTCCCTTCCCTTCTCCCAGAAATGAGTATCCGCATTACGCAGCCATCTATATACTCCGGGCAAAGTCTGCTTATAGGGAAAGTATTCAGTAAAGGGTACCAGATGAACTTTCCGGTAGGTTTCGACGATCTTGCCATCTCTAAAAAGGATGGCAGCATTATAATCCACCCTCTTTTCCTCTCCCGACTCAGTACGGACTAACTGACCATCGTCATTACCGATCACAAAGGGGAGTTCCTGCTTTTCCAGGAAGTCGCGCAATCTCTTCACCAGAATATAGGATGTCTGGTTTGTCCGGTAGCGCGTATGCCAGTCAATGCCGGGTACAAATGATGTCTCCGACCAGATTATTATATCAGGCTCTTCTATCAACGCCTCACTGCTTAAGCGCATAAGTATATCCAGTGACTTCTCATAGGCGACCACCCCGCCTTTCCACGGATCAACATTATGCTGGATTAGAGCAACTTTCCAGGGTTGAGAATTATCAGTATCCGCCCTGGTGAATAAACCAGAAAGAATGATCACGATGAAAAAAATAAGGTAGGCGGCAAGAGGCAGCCGGTACGCCCTTATGCCTTTTAAAGATACCTGCCCTTTTAAGAAGTGACCAATAAGAGCGGAAGGAAAGACAACCATTAAGGAGACTCCCCATACACCGGTAATCGAGGCAAATGCAATTAAAGGAAGAAAAAGATATTGTGAATAACCCAGGATACCGTAAGCATAGGCCAAAAAGCCTTGGGTTTTCAAAAACTCATAAGCAACCCATAACAGGCTTTGCAGGATATATCCTGACCGGGGAAAAAACGAATCTGCAGCCTTTAATAGAGGGAAAAGTAATAAAAAGTAAAAGGAATGGATGGGAGGAACTATAAAGAGAGCCAGGGGGTGGAATTCAGCTAACCAGAAATTGAAGAGGCTGTAACTGGCAAAACCGAAGAATATTCCGTAGAAGAAGCAGCTCTTCCAACTGCAGCGATGTACGACAATAAAAAGAGGTATCAGCGAAAAAAAAGCAAGGGGAAAGTAGCCCCACCGGGAAAGAAAACTGGGAAAAGAGATTGCAAATAGAAATGCCGACAGAAATAATAGAAAAATATCTTTAAAGATAAGAAAAAAAATATTTCTCCCTTCTGAGCTTGAGGAATTAAGTTTACCGGTAAACAAGCCTATTCCCTTAGGGACCAGGCTTTTTGTTTCAGTTCTCTGCCGGGGCGGAAAGAAACAACTCCATGATCCTTTACAATTACACTTGCCCCGGTCTTAGGATTTCGCGCTTTCCTTCCCTTGCGATCCTTGACCTCAAAGGTACCAAACCCGCGCAACTCAATTATATGGTTCTGAAGCAGACCCTCTTTTATTTCCAGGAAAAATAGATTTACAATTTTATGGATATTTCTTTTGCTGACTTTGACCTTTGGGTAGATATTATCAATTATTTGTGCTTTGGTGAGCTTGGTTTCAGACATCCAAACTCCTTTCCCTTTAACGGATTATATCTTGAATACTTAGGATATAAAGCTCTAAAAGGTTAGCTCACTTTGTTGAGCATTTTATGTAGCCTATGTTTCTTCCTGGCTACCATGTTTTTATGAAAAACACCCTTGCTGACAGCTCTATCCAGTAATCTTATACAAATCTTTAATTCTACTTCTGCTTTATCTTTGGAATTATCTTTTAAAGCTTCCAGGTAACTTCTTATACTGGTCCGTACTCTGGAGCGCACCATTTTATTCCTTAGACGCCGCGTCTCACTCTGTTTGTGTCTCTTCGCAGCTGAATCTTTTACCGGCAATGAACTTACCCTCCATAAATTTCGCTTTAATAATTGCTATAAAAATAACACAAATTGGCTTGGGTGTCAAGGCGACTGATTAAGGAGCCTTGACACCCGACCGATTAGGGAAGGTTGACAGCCGAACCGTTAAGCCGACCGATTAAGGAGGGTTGACAGCCGAACCGTCAAGCCGACCGATTAGGGAGGCTTAACAGGGTTGACAGGCCAACCGGAGGAAGTCCTTTAAGGCGACCGCCCAAGTATATTTCACCATTTAGATGAGCCTCGAAGGGTATCTGGTCTGCATTATGCCAAGGAAATTAAGGTGGCGAAATGCAATTGGGAGGTTGTTTTCGCGCCTGCTCCTAAATTTTTTACTATTGGCCGGAACATAGGCCCCTGGAGTGCACTTATTACCTTCCTCTTTCTTTCCGCTCTACTGACCATTTATGTAATCCAGAACAGGCGGAGGGCCAGGATCATCAATGCCCTTGTAGAGCGGCGTACTGCCGAGCTTACGGAACAGCGGAATCTTATGCGCACTGTTTTTTCCACAACACCTGATCTCATGATACTGCAGGACCTGGATTCAGTTTACCAGACAGCTAATGAGGCCTTCTGCAGCCTTATCGGCATTAATATGAGCGAAATCGCCGGAAAAACCGACTTTGACTTCTTTCCTCCGGATAAAGCGGAAGAGTATAGAAAGCGTGACAGGGAAGTGATTGAATCCGGTGAGCCCATGACCATCGATGAGGAGGTAACCGGTATCCGGGGCAAAAGATGGCTGAGCGTAACCAGGACACCTGTCTATGATGCTGACGGCAATATGAATGGATTGCTCTACTCCTTTGATGTATGCGCACAGCCACGGTTTTTTACGCAGAACGGCCTTAGAGTTAATCTGAAAACGGCACCCGGCTGGAGCGGCATAAAAGAGCTCATGGCTAACGGCAGGATTGATGCTGCGCACATGCTCGCGCCATTGCCCCTGGCCTGCAGCCTGGGTCTGGACGGCATAAAATCGGATATAAATCTGGCCGTAGTTCAGAATATAAACGGACAGGCCCTTACCCTGGCAAAAAAGCACCTCGACATAAAAGATGAACGCGATATGAAGGGTTTCAGGTTCGGGGTGCCTTACCGCTTTTCAATGCACTACTATCTTTTAGCCTTTTTTCTGGCTGAAAAGGGGCTGAATCCTCTTACCGATGTCACTATTGAGGAGATCGCGCCGCAGCGGCTGCCCTATTACCTGAAAAAGGGGTATTGAAGGCTTTTTAGAGGAAGTCCCGGGTCAGATTGCCGCTTTAAGTGAGGCCTTGGAAAAGAAAGATAGAGATTTGATCCGGCGGCAGGCCCATACGCTTAAAGGTTCTTCAGCGAATATTGGCGCACCTGCCCTGCAGGATACAGCCTACCAGATTGAACTGGCTGCCAAAGCCGGCAATCTGGATAAAACTATTAATTTAATCCCTGAGCTCGATAAGCAATTAAAGGAGCTGAAACAGGTTTTAACTCTGTCAGGGTCTATAACGGATGATATTTATGAAAACACTGATTGCAGAGGACAGTACAAGTTCCCGCATGATGCTTGAAAGATTAGAGATGTAATACCAAATAAGCAGACTCAAGTACTCTGTTCAACTTCCATGGCCAGGAGTGTTACATCGTCTAAAAAGTTCGGGCCTTCACACCACGCTTCCAGTGCAAGCAGGAGCCCTTCAAGGCTTTGCTCCAGTGATTCTCTTTTAAGTCCCTGCAGTGATTTAAGAATACGTTTAATATCGAATAATTTTCCTTCAGGATTTGAGCTTTCAATAAGACCGTCGGAATAGAAATAGAGACGGTCGCCGGGATTAAGTTTTATTACCTGTTCTTCATACGCAGGGGTCGAAACGAATCCTACGGGAAAGCTATCTACATCCAGACAACACGGCTTTTTATTATTGCTTATAACAATTAAGCCGGGATGGCCCGCTGAAACGTATTTAAACTCATTATTCTCTGTATTGAATATTCCATAAGCAAATGTAAAAAACTGCTGATTTTTCTCGTTCATCTGGAACTGTTTATTCAACTGCCTGGCAACATAGAGCGGCGCGGATAGTTCATATCCATTGCCGTTTTTCTGCCGGCGCCAGAGCAGAGAGGAGCGGCTTAACATGGGTGTAAGAATACGGCTTAAAGAAACGGCAAGCAGAGCCGCAGCCACCCCGTGGCCGCTTACATCCAGAATATAAAGTCCCAGATGCTTATTATCCAATTGAAAAATATTTAAAATATCACCGGCAAGATCATGAAAAGGCCGGTAGCGCCAGGCAAAGTTTACTCCTTTTGCTTCAGGAAGCTGTTCAGGCAGCAGGGATTCCTGTGTTTTTACAGCCGATTCCATGTTCAGCCGCATTTCTTCATTAGCAGCCTGGAGTTGTTTATTTCGATGGGAAAGCTTCTGCTCCAACCGGACTATCCTTTCACCGGCCCGCAGCCTTACCTCCAGCTCTCTCATATCTATAGGCTTGGTGATGAAGTCATCCGCTCCTGCTCCCATACACTTAACCATATCCTCTTTCTCAGTTTTAGAGGTCATTATAATAATGTATATATATTCCCCGCTGGGAATTGAGCGGATTTTTCTTATCAGTTCAATACCATCCATATTGGGCATAATCCAATCGGTAATAACAATGGAATGATCTCCCTTTTTAATCTCAGAGAGGGCTTTCACTCCGTCTACCGTTTCAGTAACCTCATGGTCCCATTTCTCTAAGATTTTCCGGAGGAGAGTACGTTGAACCCTGTCGTCTTCAGCAATGAGAATTTTCATCTATTACCGGATATTCTATTAAGCCATTTGCAAATGTCAAGGTGTTAAAGTGCAGCAAGTGCGCTTTGAATGCGGCCGATAAGGCTTCTTGCGCATGGTCAGAGATGCTCAATCGGAAAGAGAAATGGTGATGAAGGGTCTAAGGCGTGCTGCCAGGACCGGCGGCACATAGGCCCGGAGATATGTGCCACCCTCTCTGTGCTCCTCCAGTTCAACGGTGCCCCGTTTGTGGATCTGGTTAAGTAGACCTCCCTGGCTGTACTGCAGAAGACCCTCCACCAGAGTCATGTTATCCTTGAGTAATGATTCAATCCTTTTCTTTAGCCCGCTGATTCCCTCACCGGTTAAAGCGCTTATTCTCACAGAAGGGTCATCCATGCAACCTTCATGGCCAAGTTTATCTATCTTATTCCAAACCTTCAGGATTATTTCATCCTTCACTCCCAGTTCATACAGCACTTTTTCCACTGCACCAACTTGAGCATCCGCCTTTGGATGAGCACTGTCAACCAGGTGGAGTATGAGATCAGACTCTGCAATCTCCTCCAAAGTTGCCCGAAATGCGGCAATAAGCTCATGGGGCAATCTTTTTATAAAGCCGACAGTATCGGTAAAAAGAACTTCCCGCCCGGCAGGCAAATGCACAAGCCGGGTCAATGGATCCAGAGTGACAAAAAGCTGATCTTCAATCAGCACATCCTCCTGTGACAGGGCTCTTAAGAGGCTGCTCTTTCCGGCATTTGTATAACCTGTCAGGGAGATCACGGGAATCCCGCCATTCCTGCGCCGCCGGCGGTAGTGGCGACGGTGAATCCGGATATCCTCCAGTTTGCTCTTTAGAGATGATATACGCCTTCTGATAAGCCGTCTGTCCGATTCAAGCTGGGTTTCGCCCGGCCCTCTAAGGCCGACACCCCCCTTTACCCCTCCGGCGCGTCCGCCTGCCTGCCGGACCAGGTGAGTCCAGAGGCGCGTGAGCCTGGGAAGGCGGTACTGGTATTGAGCCAGCTCAACCTGCAGCTTTCCCTCCCTGGAATGAGCATGCTGGGCGAAAATATCAAGAATTAATGCAGTTCTGTCGATTACTTTAAAACTCTCTGGAAGCCTTGCCTCTATATTTCGCTGCTGCCCGGGAGTGAGCTCGTCATCCACGATTACAGTCTGGGCATTCAGCAGCTCCATCTCTTCACTGATCTGCTTTAGTTTTCCCGACCCCATGTATGTGGAAGGATCAGGAGCAGCCCGTTTCTGAAGCGCAGTCCCGGCCACGACCAACCCGGCTGTTTGCGCGAGCTGCACAAGTTCCTTCAGGGAGTCTTCGATTGACCATAAACCATCAGCACCGGACTGAGAATCCATAGCAAAAAGAAAAACTCTTTCAGGAGGCACTTCTGTTTCGATAAGGCTCTTCATCCTACCCTCACTATATCCCATCATACTCATCGACTGCAATGCTGTTCCGGTGAAAAAAATATAATCAGATCCTATACTAGCCCCGTGGTAAAATAATTGCATCCCGATCTTAAGGGACAATCAGTGCATAAGGGTTTCCTGCCGCAGTAAGATTTGGCCTGCCGCACTATCAGGGCGTGGAATTCCGCATATAATTCATACTCACGGGGCAGGCTGCCGGTGAATAGTGACTGCAGCCGGTCATAGCTTTCTCCTCCGCTTACCAGTCCCAATCTGGCGGCCAGACGGTGCGTATAGGCATCGATAACAAAAGAGGGAATTTTATAGGCGTAGAGCAAAATTGAATCAGCGGTTTCCGCTCCAATGCCCCACAGATTTAGTAAATGCTGTCGCTGTGGTTTCCAGTTCGCTCCGGAGACACTTCCCTCATTAGCAAAGAATTCCACGAGCGTTATCAATTTCCTGGCTTTCTGGTTGTAGTAGCCGCTGGCCCTGATATACTCACCAAGTTCCGCAAGCGAACAGCCTAAAATCGCCCCGGGTGTCATCAACTCTCGATCTATTAACTTTTCAATTACCCTTTCCACATTCTTCCAGGTTGTGTTCTGGGTCAACACAGCTCCCATGGCAATCTCGAATCTCTGTTCGGCTGTGCGCGGGTAACTGAAATCTCCTCTGTGATATCCCCGGTCATCAAAAGAACCCCTGCCGGCCAGACTCGAAAGGGGCCACCACCCCTGGGGGCCGAAGCTCTCCAGTAGCCGGCGGTAAACAGCCATCAGATCAGAAGCGGTCATGGATTCTTCCGCCGTGCCAGAGTAGCCAAAGCCAGCACTACCAGCATAATACCCTGCAGAATCGGAAACCAGTCGCCATAGCGGGTATAGAAGGTCAAGCTTGAATTACCAGCCGGCACTTCAGCCAATAGATACTCTTCAGAGTAGTATGGAACCGCCGCTACCAATTTCCCTAATGGATCTACATAACAGGTAAGTCCTGAAGCCGTAGCCCGCAGCAGGGGCCGGCGGTTCTCCACCGCCCGAAAGAGTGAGTTAATATAATGCTGTTTTGCCTCCACCTCGGTTAATGACCAGTAATCATTGGATATATTGATGATTACCTCGGCTCCCAGCTTAATAAAACGGCGGATGTCATCGGGAAAGGTATCCTCAAAACAGATCGGAGTAATAAAGGAAAAGCGGGGATGATCAAAGATCACTCTCTCCTTACCAGGCTCCCAGAGATAGACATCAAATGCCAGCAGCAGCTTATAAAACCCCGGCAGGCTTTCTTTAAAGGGAAAATACTCGGTGAAAGGAACCAGGTGAAGTTTGTGATAGGTCTCAACCCTCTCTCCTGCAGGGGAGAAAAGCACCGCGGCATTGTAATCGAGCCTGACCTCCTCACCCTTCTCGCCCTCTACAAGTTCATAGTCATCATTACCGATTAATAGCCAGGTGTTAAGATTTTGCTGGTACTCCAAGAAATCCCGAACCACTCCGGCAAGGGGATACTTATCAGGATCATACCGGCTCCAGCGCCTGATATTGGGCACAAGAGCAGTCTCTGACCAGATTACAATATCCGGATCTTCAGCCATGGCCTTATCGGTAAGGACTTTAAGTTTTTCAAAGGTTTCCCGGTAATCATTCTTTCGGGGATCGGAGTTCTGCTGGATCAGGGCAACCCGCACCGGAATGGCTCTCTGCCCTTCACTCTCAGCTCCGCCGCCGTTTATCAGCAAATATATCGTTCCTCCGGTTAAAACCAGGAGAATCAGCGCAGCCGCTGGTATTACCCGCCACAGCAAAACCTGGCGCTCCCAGAGACGCCCCGTAAAAAGAGAGGCTAAAGCAGCATTGGCCACCAGAACAATGAAACTCACCCCCCATATCCCGGTAATAGAGGCAATTTGAATCAAGGGCAGGAAAGCATACTGGCTTGAACCTATCATACCCCACGGATAACCCAGGAAGCCGCCTGTCCTTAAAAAATCAAAAAAGACCCATGCAGTTGGAAATATAAAAAAACCGATCTTCAGATTCCGCTTATAGAGCCAGAGCAGAGGCGCCAGAAATAGCAGATAGGAAATAAAGAAGAATAAAGCCACTAACTGCAGCGTGATCAGACTAAAGGTTCCCAGCCAGTAATTGGTCAGCATACCCTGGGCTATACCGAATGCAGTACCGTATAGCACTGCCCAGCGGTAATTGCTTGCAGCAATTACCCAGAAAAGGGGCACCAGAGCAAAAAAGGCCAGCAGCGGCCATCCTTCCAGGCTCACAAAAGAGGGAAAGCAAAAGGTTAAGAGCAGCGCGGAAAGTAAAACCAGGGGCAGGGCCCACCGGTGGCGCCAGTCAGTAATAGCGGTGAAACTTGAAAAGAGCCTCTTCCTCTTAAGCCGCCAGTATAGGTAGTAAGAGATGTTAACCACCAGCAGCGGCATATAGCGGACCACCGCGATAAGACGTTCCCGGGTGGTATCAATTGCCAGTTTGATTGCCCCGCCTGTAGCCATAAAACGCTGGACATAGTCCATGTTGGCATTTAAAGCATAGATATAGGCAAAGAGAAAGAAAAAAAAGGTCAGCAGAAAGAGCAGCTCAGGAAGGCGGAAAAGAGCGAACAGGATTCTCTTTCTCTTCTTATGCAGGCAGAATAGAGGAATCAGGAAATGTAAAGACAGTAATACCAGGTAGGGAGCGTCAATAAGAGTAATCCCGGCAACTGAGTAAGGGCCTGAAAGATAGCCCAATCCCTCAATTAGGGGCAGCAGCAGATAAAGCCAGACCATAAAGTAAAAACCAGACTATCAGTCTATTGAAAAGCGAAAATAGCGCTTCTTTCCGGCTCTCAACAGGACAGCGCCCTCCTTTACCATCTCAATCTCAATTATCTTTTCAATATCCCTGATATTTTCACCATTCACATAAGCCCCGCCCTGTACCACCAGCCGGCGGGCTTCGCTCCGGGAAGTGCAGAGACCGGAGGTACAGAATATATCCAGCACATTGATGCCCTTCTCAAGAACTTCTCTTTTTAACGGCGCGCTGGGAATCCCGGACATATCCCCCGATCCACCCTGCTGAAAAAGGGCCTGTGAAGAGGAGCGTGCCTGCTCGGCAGCCTCCTTTCCATGTACAATTCCGGTTAATTCACCGGCCAGGACCTGCTTGGCGTGGTTAATCTCCTTATCCCTTAAAGATGCCAGTTCCCTAACCTCGGTCAGAGGTAAATAGGTAAAAAGCAGCAACAGTTTCTCCACATCAGCATCGGGCACATTCAGCCAGTACTGGTAGAACTCATAGGGGCTTATCAGGTCAGGGTCTAAAAAGAGCGCCCCTTTCTCCGTCTTACCCATTTTCTTGCCGTCGGAACGGGTTACCAATGGCGAGGTCAAGGCAAAACACTCAACACTCTCCAGACGCCTGACGAGATCCATCCCAGCTACTATATTGCCCCACTGGTCATCACCGCCCATCTGCAGCCGGCAGCCGTGTTGCCGGTAGAGGGTAAGAAAATCAAAGGATTGAAGAATTTGATAATTGAACTCAATGAAGGAAAGTCCGCTCTCCAGCCGCATTTTATAGGTCTCAAAGCTCAACATGCGGTTGACAGAGAAATGGCTGCCTATATCCCTCAAGAAATCGATATAATTCAAATCAGCCAGCCATTCGGCATTATCCACCATCAGGGCCCTGTCACCGGAGAAATCCAAGAAACGGGAGATCTGCTTTTGAAAACATTCAGAATTGGTCCTGATCGTTTCCAGGGACATCATCTTTCTCATCTCCGTCTTCCCTGATGGATCGCCGATCCTGGAGGTGCCGCCGCCGATCAAGGCAATCGGCCGATGACCGGCCCGTTGAAGATGGGACATGGCAAATAGCTGCAGAAGATGGCCCGCGTGCAGACTGCTCCCCGTTGGATCGAAACCGATATAGAAGGTGACCCTCTCTGAAGCCAGTAATCTTTTCAAACCCTCCTCACTGGAGCATTGTTTGATAAAACCCCTTTCTTTTAATACCTCAAAGCCGCCAGCCATTATGACTCCCGTTTGTACTCTTTAACAGCTTTGTTTATAGCGCCGGTAAGATTATCGCGGGGAACACGCAGCTGCTCCATGGAATCGCGATAACGCAATGTTACCGTGCCGTCCTCTTTGCTCTGATAATCAATGGTCAAACAAAATGGGGTTCCCGCCTCATCCTGGCGCCGGTAGCGACGGCCGATAGCGCCCCCTTGATCATAGAAAGTTGAAAAATCCTCCCGCAGACTTGCTTCAATATCCCTGGCCAGTTCAGCCAGACCATCCTTCTTAACCAAAGGGAAGACCCCTACTGTAACCGGAGCCAGCAGCGGATGCATTTTAAGCACCACCCTTTTTTCACCACCAACCTCTTCTTCCGTATAAGCATCGCTCAAGACAGTTAACACTGTCCTGGTTAAACCGGCTGAGGTTTCAATTACATAGGGAATAAAACGCTCCTTTTTTCCATCGTCAAGGTATGACAGGTCCTTGCCGGAATATTCCATATGGCGTTTAAGATCATAATCCGTCCGGTTATGAATGCCTTCCAGCTCTTTCCAGCCAAAGGGGAATTCATATTCGATATCAAAAGCGATCTTGGCATAGTGAGCCAGCTCATCAGCTCCGTGCTGGTGAAAACGAAGTTTCTTTTCCCGAATTCCCAGCTTTTTATAGTATTCAAAGCGCTCCTCTTTCCAGTGCTCAAACCACTTTTTATCCTCTGAAGGATGGATAAAAAACTGCATCTCCATCTGTTCGAACTCACAGGTTCGGAAGATGAAGTTTTTAGTGGTAATCTCATTGCGAAAAGCTTTGCCCACCTGGGCTATACCGAAAGGAATCTTCACCCGGCCCGTTTGATGGACATTCTTGAAGTTTACATAAATACCCTGGGCGGTTTCCGGACGCAGGTAAACCAGCGAGCCGTTATCCGCCACAGGCCCTAAATGGGTTTTAAACATCAGGTTAAACATACGCGGTTCGGTCAGCTCCCCCCCGCAATGCGGGCATTTGTGTTCAGCAAGTGCCTTTTCTTCGAGCTGATCGGCTCTGAATCGCTGTTTACACTGCTTGCAGTCAACCAGGGGATCGGTAAAATTCTCCACATGGCCGGAAGCTTCCCAAACACGCGGATGCATCATTATAGCAGCATCGAGTCCCACAATATTATCATGAAGCTGGGTCATCTCCCGCCACCAGAACCTCTGGATCCTGTTTTTCAGCTCCACCCCTAAAGGACCGTAGTCCCAGGCTGAGGATAGCCCGCCATATATTTCACTTGATTGAAAGATGAAACCCCTTCTTTTACAGAGGGATACCAGTTTATCCATTGATACTTCTGATGATATCTGCACCATTGTCCAGCACTCCAAAATTTATAAGTTAAAAAAGTTTAATTACTCTCTCTATCCGTATAAGGGTTCTTGCCTGACCCAGCAGTCTTATAGATTCAAAGAGAGGGGGGGAAATCCGGGAACCGGTCAGAGCCACCCGCAGGGGCAGAAGCACATCGCCCAGTTTAATACCCATCTCTTTGGCAAGATCCCTGAATATCTTCTCATTCTCTTCATCAGAATAATCGAAAAACTTTTTAAGGATCTGCTCTACTTTTTTGAGTACCTCCAGGGTCTGCTCCTTATCCGATCTTTTGGGGATTAAATCCTCTATATTGTATTCTTCAATCTCTTTAAACAAAAATCCGGCCAGCCCTGAAACCTCGGAGAGAGTTGTCAATCTCTCCTGCACCAGAGGAACGAGCCCGGATAATAATCCCATTTGTTCAGGCGATGGATCATCATCCACCAGGCCATCCCGCTGCAAATAGGGCAGAAGCAGGCTGATAAGCTTTTCAGGCGAAAGTTTGCGAATATAATTACCGTCAAACCAGGCAAGTTTTTTATAATCAAAGACTCCCGGTGCCTTATTAAGCTTCTCTACAGAGACAACACTCTCCAGTTCCTTTAATGTAAAGAATTCCCTGGAATCATCGAAGGACCAGCCCAGCAGGGCGATATAATTGATCAGTGCCTCAGGCAGGTATCCCTGCTCGCGGAATTCCATAATCCTGGTGGCGCCGTGTCTCTTGGAGAGTTTCTGCCCATCCTCACCCAGCACCATTGGCAGGTGGCAAAATTTCGGGGGTGTCCATTCCAATGCCTGATAGATCAGGGTATGCAGGCTGCAAGAAGGCAGCCATTCCTGAGCCCGTAGAATATGGCTGATTTCCATGAGATGGTCATCGATAACATTTGCCAGGTGATAGGTAGGTAAACCATCTGATTTCAGTAGAACAGGATCGGGATTGATATCCCTGTTTACCGTTTCAATATTGCCCAGCAATTCATCATAAAATGAGGTTGAGCCCTCCAGGGGTACCTTAAAACGGGTCACCCGGGTCAAGCCTCTGTCGGCAAATTCCGCCTGCTCTTCGGAACTTAGGGTGCGGCAACGGCGGTCATAGCCTGAAGATTTCGTTCCCTCGGGGCCACCCTTTCTGAGCTGCTCCAGACGCTCAGGAGAGCAGTAACAGTAATAGGCATTGCCTGACGCTACAAGCTGCACTGCATATTTACGGTAGATCTCGGAGCGCTGAGACTGTAAATAGGGGGCATAGGGGCCATCTATATCC
>DRHE01000280.1 GCA_011049745.1 Spirochaetales bacterium
ATCCAGCCCAGGCCTTGAGAACCCAGTATTAACAACATAAATAAGGAGCTATCCGCCTGGAAACTGAAATCCTTGATGGTAGGGTGATCTGCATAGCCGTCATTAACAGCGGCAGTGGTATATCGGCGGAAGAGTTGAGCTATATATTTGAGCCCTTCTTCCGGGGGAGCAATTCCCGTAGGGAAGAGGGTTTCGGCTTGGGCCTGGCCACGGTGCGCTCGATCATAAATTCTCATGGCTGGGAAATTGAGGTTCAATCAAATGAAGAGACTGTATTCTCCATTTATATAAACCTGAAATCCCGTCGGGAAACATCAGGCGGATAAGCATGCCTGCGCATATACTAAGTTGCGTCCGGGTGGTATGCATCATTTTCAATACTCGGTTTTGACCATAACTCTCTCAATTGAAGATAGCAGCTGATCGGCGATAACCGCTAAAAAGGCGGCGGTCGCGGCTCCTTCCAATACAAAGGCGGGGTTATTCCTGACCAGCCCTGATATTATGGGAGCGCCCAGGCCTCCGGCTCCGACCACGGCGCCCACAGTAGCAGTACCGATGTTGATCACTACAGCAATCCTTATCCCGGCCATAATTACCGGTAAAGCCAGGGGAAGCTCTATCTTCAGCAGTATCTGCAGGCGGCTGAGCCCCATTCCCCTGGCCGCTTCCAGGACCTCGGGAGCAAGAGAATCCAGCCCGGAGATGGTATTCCTGAGGATGGGCAGAATGCTGAAAAGAAAAAGTGCGCCTACAGTGGGTTTTACACCAAAGCCCATCAGGGGAACCGCTAAGGCCAGCACGGCAACGGGCGGAAATGTCTGTGCCAGTGCGGTTATGTCGTTTACTATTTCCAGGAAATCCCGGCCCACCGGTCGGGTTACAAAAATGCCAAACAATAGACCTGTGAAAAGAGCCATCAGGGTTGAAACAGATACTAAAATTAAATGCTCACCAACCAGCACTGCCAGGGTAGCCCTCGGGTAGATTACCTCTTTCTCTTGAGGAAAGAGAGTTTTCAGTGCCGTTTCCCAGATACTCATGTTGAAAACAAGGAAAAAGAAGAGGATCAGGAGGAGAAGAATAATTAAACAGTTTCCATGCCGGGCTCTCTTCATTTGGGATAGCCCTCTTGAGTGATCTTTTCAATTGTAGAGAGGTTGATCTCACCAATCAAACGGTCGGCATTGTCAATAACCGGAATTGCGCTGACTCCCTGGGAGAGCATCCTGGCAAGCGCTTCCTTTAAAGTAAAATCAGCGCCCAGCGCAATCTCAGCCGGATTGACCCTGGTTAGGGCCTCTTCAATGTCATCTTGTGCCAGGAAGGCTTCAATATCCAGCCAACCCATTAGCCGGCCCTGGCGGTCGGTAATCCATAGGAATCTATTCTGCAGCTTATCTCTTTTATTTTTAATGCACTGGCTTATGTTTTTTTCAATGCATAGACCTTCGGCTTTGCTCAGGTAATCAGCCACGGTAAATCTTGCCAGCCTCTTCAAGGCCCTGTCGGTTCCCACAAAATTCTTTACAAACCTGTTTTTGGGATGAGCAAGCATATTTTCAGGTGTGTCTTTCTGTATGATGCTTCCCTCTTTTAGCAGGACAATGGTATCAGCAAGACGGATGGCTTCATCAAGATCGTGGGTTACAAAGATCACTGTTTTTTTCAGTTTGCGCTGTATCTTCAGGAACTCAATCTGCAGCCTTTCCCGGTTCAGGGGGTCAACCGCGCCAAAAGGCTCATCCATTAAAAGCAGGGGCGGGTCTGCGGCCAGCGCCCTGGCCACGCCGATTCGCTGTGCTTCGCCGCCGGAGAGTTTTCCGGGGTATTTATCGCTGTATTCATCGGGATCAAGTCCCAAAAGGTCAAGCAACTCTTCAGTCCTGGCGGTGATAGAGTTTTTACTCCAGCCGAGCAAACGGGGCACAACCCCGATATTTTCAGCCACCGTCATATGAGGAAAAAGTCCAATATTCTGGATTACGTAACCTATATTCCTTCTTAAAATCTCAGGCTTGGACTCTTCAATATTTTTACCCTGGATATAGATCTCACCTGAGGTCGGCTCAAGCATGCGGTTGATCATTTTGATGATCGTTGTTTTGCCGCAGCCCGAGGGGCCTATCAGCACACAGATTTCGCCTTCTTCAACTCTGAAAGAGATTTCGTTGACGGCTGTTAGCTTTGAATATTTTTTAGTTATACTTTTCAGTTCAATCATACTTTTAGACCTTTCGGGGTGATCAGAGCGGTAAGAACGAACATCGATCTGTCAGCGATTACAGCAAGGGCGATTATGGGCAGGGCGCCCAGCAGGATCAGGTCAGGTGCAGCCTGGCCCAGACCCTGGAAGATGAAGGTGCCCAGACCCCCGGCGCCGATAAGTGCTGCAATTGCAGTATTACCCACGGCCTGTACAACAGAGGTACGCACGCCGTTGAATATCACCGGCACAGAGAGGGGCACCTCAATACTGAAGAATATCTCTCTGCGGCTCATGCCCATGCCCCGGCCCGCTTCACGAACCGCGGCATCCACCGTTTTAAGGCCGATATGGGTGTTGTAGGTGATGGGCAGCAGGGCATAGAGGGATAGGGCAATGATAGCGGGGGCGGCGCCAATTCCTGATATTCCCAGAGTCCTTATAAGGGGATACCTGAGTGACAGCAGGGAAAGGGGAGCGATCAGCAGACCGAAGAGGGCCAGCCCGGGAATGGTTTGAATGGTATTGATAATTGCAAATATGGGTTTCTCCAGCCTTTGGTTGCGGTAGGTCCATACACCCAGCGGCATACCAAGCAGCAGGGCAATTGCCACGGCAATATTGGTAAGGCGCAGATGCTGGAGGACCTCCTGAAAGAACCTCTCCTTCCTGGCTGCATATTCCTGCATTATGGAAAGGTCTTTAAAAGCCCCGGTCCCAAATAGGAAAATAAATAATGCGAGGCCGGAGAGTGACAGGAAGAGATTCATTCCTGAACCCGCCTTAACTGATTTCTGAGCGGAAACAATGAGCATATATCCGGATAAACTCAGCAGCCAGACCCCGGCGCCAAGAGAAAAACGGGCATAAGGGGCTGCAGCTGCTGCCAATCTGCGGGCTTCGCTGCCGGCAAAGAAAAATGAGGCCACCAGTACTATATTACCGATCAATCCCACAAGAATAACACGCGGCTTTTGCTTAAACATTTTTGCCGGGCCCCGCTGCATGGTAAGTACAAATACAATGAAGTACAGAAAACCGAAGAATAAAAGAGCAAAAACACTGTTGCTGTTCCAGAGATAATGCGGGGTGCCGCTTGCCAGCCGGTTGGCCTTCTGTACCAGCAGAGGCGCGGCCAGGGCGAAAACTCCGATTATTGCCCCAAGTATTGAGATCCTATCTACCCTGGCATTTCGCGCCTCTGTCATAGAGTGAATTTATAAGGCGCTGCTATTCCCTAATAAAACCCTTGGTTTTCAGGTATTCTCCGGCAACCTCCCCGGCGTTTCTCCCCTGTACAGCGATTCTGGAATTGAGATCCTGAAGGATAACCAGGTTCAGAGAAGCAAATACTGGTTCCAGTATGGCCTCGATTTCCGGATACTTTTCGTGTATCTCTTTTCTGACAATCGGGGCCGGTTCATACACCGGCTGAACCTCTTTGTTGTCCTCTAAAACCAGGAGGTTCAGAGCGGCGAGGGCGCCGTCAGTGCCGTAAGCCATGGCAAAATTTACTCCATCTGTTCCCTCTGCTGCTGCCTTTTCTGTCTGTGCGGTATTGCCGCCTGAGAGAATAATAAGTTGATTCTTCTGAAGCTTAAAGCCGTAAGCCTGCTCAAACGCGGGCAGGGAGTCGGGTCGGGTGACAAACTCCTCGGAGCAGGCCAGCTTGACTGCCTCGCCGCTGTTGACATATCCGGCGAAGTCTTCGAGAGTCTTCAGGTTCTTTTCTTTTGCCAGATCATTTCTAACGGCAATAGCCCAGGTGTTATTAGCGGCGGCGGGTTTTAGCCAGACAAGGTTGTTCTCCTTCAAATCAAGCTCTTTTACCTTCCGGTAACCTGCTTCCGCGTTCTTCCAGAGCTGCGGGTCGGTGTTGCTGAAGAAGAAACCGCCGTTGCCGGTGTATTCCGGATAGATATCTATTTCACCGCTGAAAATAGCCTTCCTGATTACATCGGTAGGGCCGAATTCGGTTTTATCCGTCACTTTGAAATTATTACTTTTCAGTATCTGTACGATCATCTGCCCCAGCAGGGCGCCTTCGGTATCGATCTTGGAAGCAACCACAATCGGGCCCTTTGCTTTTTCTGCTTCAGCAGCTTTTGAACAGCCGGAAAAGATTAGAAGTAGAGCAGCCGCACCAAGAATCAGGCTGATTAATATTATTTTTTTCATTTTTTCATCCTTGAGCTTTCTTAAAAGTGTAAGAAACATTATCGAAAAAGTCAAATTTAAACTACAGCAGTTGTATTTAATGTTTTGCTGCTTTGACGCGTGGAAAGAGATTTACCCTTATACCCTTATATAGCAATCAGGAAAGATTGGCCAGGATAAACTCCAATGTATTGCTGAAAAGCTCTTCCTGCCAGGGGATGGAGCCGAAAGTATGGTCTGCCCCGTCAATGGATATGAGCCTGGTAGGGCCGGAGAGGGTTTCTTTATACTCAAGCGCAACCTCAGGCGGAACTGTTTCATCCTCGCTGCCTTGGACGATCAACCCTGGGCCGCAGTAGCCTGAAGTAACTTTCATGATTTCCAGGTTTTCAATATCATTTATAAAATCGAGACCCAGCTTCAGACCTTTTCTGTCCAGAGGGTTCATTGGCGGCAGCGATCTATCAGCAGAATCAGGCTCCCTGGACAGCTCTTCCCTGGCCAGTTCTTTCATCTCACCGGCAGCCGCCCAGAGTATGAGCCCCTTAATATCAGCTCCTTTACTGCCGGCCACATAACCGGCAATTGAGCCGCCCATGCTCAAACCCAAAAGAAAGATCCTCTGCCGGTCAATTTCCGGCAGCCCGGAAAAATAATCCAGTATGTCAAAACCATCTTCGATCTCAGAGGAAAAGGTCATTTCTTCAAAGTCACAGTCGCTTTCGCCGCTGCCCAGGAAATCGAAACGCACGCTGGCTATGTTGTTAGCCATAAGCAGCCGGGAGAAGCGGACGAAGAGAAATGAGGGTTCCATACGGTTGCCGGCAAAGCCGTGGTAGAGGATAACGCCCGGATATGGACCTCCGCCCTGACCGGGAATGTGGGTCATGCCCCTCAAGGTACCGTTTTTCTTTTTGATGGTTACATATTCTTCCATATTAATGTCCTTTCTAAAGTTCAGCGGTAGTACTTCAGGTAAGCAGCCAGAAGTGGATCAGAGATCCGATAGCCGTTTATATTTTTTTCCAATATACACCGGTACATAAGCCGCTTGAATATCTGTCCTACGGAGCGGTTCGTAAGGTTCACCCGGGTTAGGAATGTTTTGGATTGCGGTTGCCTGACGACGGAAGATCCGGCAACGGCAATGAGCACTCTTTCTTCTGCGGGTGAGAATTGAGCTAAATATGTCTCATAGCAGCTTTCACGATTATTAAGCAGCTATCGCAGGGCTACAGCAATGTCGCTTTTTTCGATCTCTTTCCCGGTCAACAAGACGGTCGAAGATAAGGCGTTTCATAGTGCCTGCAGTATGATACTTTTTGTATCATTTTTCAAGTACTATTACTTCTGCATCATGTGGCAGGAGGAAGGATGGTGGTGGGCCTTTCCTTATCAACTGTTACAACCCTGCACGCTGCTATGAGAATAGAATTGAAGGAGAAGTTGCCCTGCCTATTTAGATCGCCTGCTCGATAACGTGCAGACAGGTTTCAGCTCCCTGCCTGTAGTAATACTCATTCGGATACATGGTAATATGCTTCATATGCATCTTCAGGTTGTAGATATTTTTACGCAGATTAAAACCGGGGTCACGATCATAATCCGTGAAGTAAATACCGTACAATTTTTTGTCGGCTACACCGAACATCTCCATAAAGGAAAGCTCGCGGGCGTAGTCAGCCCAGAAGCCTGGTATATCAATAAAACCGCTGATGTACGGCTTATCCTGATTGAAATCTATAATCACATTGCCTGACCAGATGTCATAGTTGGTTAATGTGCTTTCTCTCCCTATATCCAGCATACGGGGAAAGTGCTTTCTTACCCGGGCTGCAGCCTCAAGGAACTGATCAGGTACCAGCTTTTTGCCGGAAATATCCTTATACACATTATCAAAGCGCGGGAGCCAGAACTCCGCCCAGCTTTCGACACGCTTCTGTTCAGGAAGTTCCACGCCGCCAAACCCGGTCGATCGGGTCTTGTGCAGCCCGACCACATAATGAGCAATCTGCTCTGTAACCGCCTCCTGCGCTTTCCGGTTTAACATTCCGATTATGTGGTACATTACCCTGCCGGGAATCTTTTTCATTACCATGGTACTGCCGGGGATAATCTCGCCGCTTGAGTCCAGCAGGTAGGGTGTGGGTACCGGCATCTCCGTATTTCTTTGAAAATATTCCAACACACCATATTCCCGGATGAGTCTCTTATCCTCCCTGTTGGGGTTTATTTTATAGACCAAATCAGGTTCATCATTTTCAAATGAAACCTCGATCACCCTGTTCCAGCACCCGCCGCTTAAGATCCCGGCTGATTTTGCACGGATTTCCCGGCCTGAAGCACGGCTTCCGATAAGGCTCAGATTTTCCATTGTCAGGAATGGGTCGATTTTTTTCTTAAGAATCTGCTCCATAACATTCACGACTTAACTCCGTTATTAAGCAGGCTCTTGATCAGGCTGATGCTGTAATGGCCGTACCTCTCATCCGTTGGGTGCAATCCATCCGTGAAATAGCGGTTCAGATTGGGCATCATATTAAGTGCCGGCAGCACGGTAATCTGCGGATAGGCTGAGCATACCGAGCTTGGGAATGGCTGCACTGGCTGTCTAAGATAGACCTTGTATGCTATACGAGCAAGGCAAAGCAGGTGTAATGCATTGCCTATATCTCTGGCCTGGTCCTCGCGGTCGACCTGGCTGTGCTTGAACTTACCGCCCACAAGGTGCGGCAATATCTGGAACACTCTTTGTATCCTCCGAGTATTAACGCGGCTGCCGTATTTACTGAAGTCATCCGTGTATGTCGACAATTTTCTCAGGAGATTTATCGGCAAAAAGGGTCACCACATTCGGTGTATCCTCGAAATTGATTTCAACCAGGTTATCCATATAACGATTGGCAAAGGCTCTAACGAGATACGACTTGCCCACCTGTCTTGCTCCCCGCAAAACGAGCGGCTTTCTTCGAGTACTGTCCTTCCATGCAACCAGGTAGTCCATTGCAGAACGGTTCATCCTGTCTCCAACATCAATTTTGATGTAGTTTTTTAAGGTATTTTATCAGCTTTATATGCAGTTTTGCAAAGGTAAAAACTCAAGTATTTTTCAGATATAGGATGAGTGCTCTTTAGTTTAAGCCCGTAATCTGGCCGGCCGGAATAGTGGGAATATGCCGTGTTTCTTTTCTATATTTCGAAAATATTACCTGTTTGCAGTGGTTGAAAATTGTCCTTAAAGGATTAGCGGCTAGTTTTTTATTTATAGCCGCGGTTAGATCGGCCAGGGTATCAAGAAGTGTGCTGTCAAGATCAAAGATTACCGCCCTAAACTTCGGGACAAAGCCTATTTTTAAGTTGCGGTCGAAGATTGCGATATATACTGAGCTATCTTATTTACAAATTCTTTTCCATTCTCAAGTATTATTCTGGCTTCTTCTTCTGATATTACAAATGTATATTCATAATCTCCTAACTGCCTTTTCTCAAAAGCCCTATTTAGCTCTCTACCCATTTCCTTTGAGAAAATATCTTCCTTAATAAAGTACTCTCCAAAAGCTGAAATCACACCCTTATGGGATGAAAATGATAAGTCCTTTGTAAGCAATATAGCTTCGGTAGAATAAAACATAGCATAGTATGCACGGG
>DRHE01000281.1 GCA_011049745.1 Spirochaetales bacterium
AAGACATCTTCCAGGAGCTCAATTGCTTCTTCTGTTTTACCCTGAATATGATAGTTATAGGCCAGTATCTCTAAAATACTTAGATTTACGGGATCTTCAGCAAGCAGTTCTTGCAGTAAAATCTCTGCCTCAGCAGCACGGTTCAAACGGATAAGGGCAAGGCTGAGATTAAAACGGGCTTTCAGCAATTCCGCATCGATCTTAAGGGCCTTTTCATAGGATGCAACCGCCTGCGAGTATTTTTCCTGATTAAAATAGGAATTCCCCAGATTATAATATTCTGCGGCCAGATTGTCGATTCTGCTGTTGCCGGCGCAGCCTGCCAGGAGTAGTGTTAAAAGTAAAATCAACAACCAGCTTCTCATTACCGGTACTATACTGTATTATCAAAACTGCTTCCAGTATATTTAAGCAGCAGTAAATACTACAACCTTTGAGGAACTACCTTTGAATTTTCTGATTTTTCTTGATTTTGACGGGGTTATCTGTGACTCAATAGATGAATGCCTGGTGAGTTCCTGGTATGGCTATTATCATCTTTATAAAGAGCAGCAGCCGGTTGGAGTTCCAACAATATTAAAAGAGCGATTCCTTAGACTACGGCCTTTTATCCGCAGCGGTGAGGACTACATGGTTATCCAGGAACTGCTTGCCGCGGATATCAAAATTAATAATCAGCTTGATTTTGACCGGCAACTTGAAATTGCGGGAAAGCAAAAACTGGAACTTTTCAAAACACTCTTCTATAGAGCCAGGACATATTACCTGAAAGAGCAGCCGTACTACTGGTTCAGCCTGAACCCTATTTATGGTCATCTGAAAAGCAAACTCTCATTCTTAGGAGCCTCTCCTCATTTCTACATACTCTCAACCAAGAAAGCAGATTTTATACTGGCAATACTTAAGAATAACGGAATTACCATGAACAGAGAAAATATAATCTATTCGGCGGCACAACAGAAGCTTTCCCTGATTGGTGCAATGCTCGATAAGAAAAATGTAAACCGGGCCCTCCTTTTAGATGATCAGATTGAGCATCTCTCAGGCAACCGTGATCCACGTATTCAGACTTTTCTCTGCCTCTGGGGTTACATAAAAGAGGAATGGTCTATGGGGAACAAAGATGTTAAGCCTTTGACCACCGAAGGTTTCACCAGGTTGATCAATGACCTGGCCTGGTAGCCCTATACTTTTTACCCTTCCACTCAGGAGAAACCTTTAAAATGCTCAAGACAGTAATAAAGCTATAAAAAAACATGAAAAAAAGCGTATAAGGCACAAAGCGCAGCAGGAAAGAGCACTTGTTTTTCCGATATAAGAGACCGGAAACCATGGCCAGCAGCCCGATATTGACAAATGAAGTAAGGGGATAAACAAGCAGGATGGGGTAAAGTGGGCAAAAGGGCAGAAGAAGAAGACTTAGAACCAGATAGAGCACAATAAAACGATAACCTGTTCGGGTACCGAAATCCTTTGAGTAAAAACCGCCTATATTCCAGCGAACATGCTGATGAATAAAATCCAGCCAGTTCTCCTTGGCTTTTGTCTCGATCATTGTTGAGGTAATGCTGGAAACCCGGACCTGCCATTTTTTCCCCACCACTGAAATAAGAGCAGCATCCTCGGTTACCGTATAACCGAGGCCCGCAAACCCTCCGATCTCATCAATGGCCTGCCGCCTGACCGCCAGATTATTGCCGAAGCAGCCGGTTGGCAGCCCCAATCCGGCGCAGCCGCAGGAGTATTGATGTATCAAAGGCTGATCAAAGGCCTGGTAGCGTTCTAAGAAAGTTCCCCTGTCAGCCATGGAGATCTGACCGAATACCACGCCTATCTCCGGATTGCGGAAATAGGAGAGGTAGTATTCAACCCAGCCAGCAGGCAGCAGGCAGTCGGCATCGGTAAAAATAATTATCCCGCCCCTGGCCTGAGAAATGGCTTTATCCAATATATATTGCTTGGGATTCAGGTTTTGCTGTTCCTCCTGATTATCAATAACCCTTACCCTGTCGCCTAATTTTCCCCTGAAGTTTTCCATGATCTCCAGGGTTCTGTCAGTGGAGCGGTCATTGGCCAGAATAATATCAAAATCGAAAAAACTCTGTCTTTCTAATGAACGCAGCAGCAGGGGTAAAGAATCCTCTTCATCCTTGGCCGCGACTACAACCGAGACCCTCTCTTTCAAAGCAGGCAGGCCGGATTCCGCAATGCGCCGCTCTCTAAAACGGTTGGACAATACTCCGGCCAATAGAAAGAGGTGAACCAGAAATGTTGAAACCGGTAAAAGCATAAGAAGTATCATAGCCAGGACTATAAACAAAAAAACCTCTTTTCACAATCTGATTTTAAGGTTAATCTAAAGTAGTTTTAATTATACGAGGGATTCCTATATGGGGTTTTATATTTTCTTATGCACTACGGTGCTGTTAATGATTTTCCACGACATACAGTTAAAGCTGATCTACTACATTTTCCCCGGTAAAGATCACCGGCGCTTTCATGATTTTCAGCATTTTGCCGCTTCAAAATATCTTCAACTGGCCAAACACTATGCAGGTATGAAGATAATTATCGAATCCAACCTTAAAAATGAACTGCCGGATAATTTTCTGATTATCAGCAATCACCAGAGTCTCTTTGATATACTCGCTTTGACCTTTTCTTTTCCCCGGTTCTATGTCCGTTTCGTTGCCAAGAAGGAGTTAAAATTCGGGATACCGGCGACGTCCTTTTTTTTAAGAAAAGGCGGCCACGCCCTAATTGACCGCAAGGGCAGCTTTAAAGAATCACAGAAGAAACTCCTTAAACTCAGCAGTTTGAGCAGAAAAAAAGGCTTCTGTCCGGCAATTTTCCCTGAAGGCACCAGATCAAGAAGTGGTAAAGTAGGGAAATTCCACTCGGCAGCTGTACGCATGGTCCTTTCACGCAGTCAACTGCCAATACTCTCAGTAGCCACGAACGGCGGCTATAAGATTGCCAAAGTAAAAGATCTGGCTAAGAACCTGAAAGATACGGTGTATCGGATCAAGTTCCTTAAGCTCTATGCTTATACAGCGGACCGCCGTCAAATTCTCTTAAATCTGGAGCAAAGCAGGGCTGAAATCTCCGATCAGGTCAATCAATGGCAACAGAAATAGCTATTTCAGCATACTGGGAAAAGAGAGAGCAGGAACTGGGAGAAAAGGTGCTGTTTAAATCCATAGCTCAGGGTCAGCTCTCCAATCCAAAGGTTAAGGATAGCCTTCCTGACATCATAGGTATACTTTTTCTTACGAAGAGTTATCTGGTATTTGAATACTCCCATGGCAACCGAAAAACAATCCTGGATCTGTTATTCAGTAGAAAAGAACGGGAAACAATTACTGGCACAGTTAATGTAATACGAAAAGATATCAAAGATTACCGGGTATTGCCGGCAATCTTTGCACATCAGTGGATCAAAAAAGGTAAAAACCCTCTGGAAATCCAAAAGGAAATTGAGAATAAAAAATACTCTATATTCTTCAGCCTTTTATTCGGCGCCAGGCTGGTTGTCTGCACAGACGAGATCTTTCTCTCACTGGCTACGCCAATGAACTCCAGGTGGGAAAGAGAGCTTTCCCTGCCTGCTTAAATTCTGAAATCTCTCGGTCTTCGTTCCTGACGGCTGCACTTTGTGCATTCAGCAAGATTCTTAAGCTTGCCTTTGACGAAAATTGTCTTCATTTTTACCTCACCGCCGCAGGTGCAGAAAAGCTTCTCAGCACCGATACCGGCACGTGCATTCTTACTCAATTCAGCCATTTATTCTCCTCCAACCAATATTGTATTACCAAAGGGATAATTTATTTTTTTAGGATTGGGCAAAGATATTAAAAAAATTAAAGTTGGTCAAGGTATATAAGGGAATTTTTAAAATATTATGACCAAAGGAAATCCTGTGGATGACTGAAGGAAATGCTTTAGCGCTGCACGAATAGTGTGGGGGGGTTGATAAAAGTCCGATCTTCAACCATTATCTGCCCGGAGGGTCGGCCTTGAAGATCTCCTTTAGAAAATATAGCGGTTTCATAATTGATGCAGACAATACTCTCTTTGACTTTGACCGGGCACAGAGGGATGCCCTCTATGAGTCCTTTAAACTGCTGAAATATTCAGACCTCTCCGTTGAAACCTATGACATTTATGAATCCATCAACAAGACCCTATGGAGAAGCCTCGAAGAGGGAAAAATTGAGCGTGGATCGGTGAAAGTAGAGAGATTCAGATTATTATTAGATAAACTACAAATGGAAGGTGACCCCGAAAAACTCGCGCAACTTTACTTAAAGCATCTTGGCCGTAAGGATTACCTCCTGCCCCATGCAATTGAAGTCCTGGAATACCTCTACCACAGGGCATTACTGGTATTATTAACCAATGGCATTACCCGCGTACAGCAGGAAAGAATTTCCCGTTCCGGAATTGAGATATTCTTTCAGGATATTATTATATCTGAAGAAATCGGACTGACGAAACCTGATCCGGCCATTTTCTTACTGGCAGCTAAGAGGATAAACCTGGCGCCTTCAGCTCTCCTCTGTGTAGGAGACAGTCCCTCCTCTGATATTCGCGGCGGCTATAATGCGGGAATGGATACCTGCTGGTTCAGATCAACCTCAGCGGATTATCCTCGCCAGGAGCCGGAACCGGATTATATTATTGATGATCTCAGGGAATTAATAAAATTCGCACCTGATTTGTGTTAATCAATCCTCCAGCGGTTCTGTTCAGCATTAAAAGTGAAACGATCAAATTCCAGCTCTATCATGGTGCCGGATCCGCCAACCAAACGTACCATCTTCTTGAATAGATTTATCTCTACTACTTTAAATAGTTCATTTTGCCAATTCAGCCGGGTTCCCTCAGGCGGCAGTTTCTCTTTTATCTCCCGGTATGTATCGTATTCATAAGATAAACAGCAGAGCAGGCGCCCGCAGGGCCCTGATATTTTCATTGAGTTCAATGTTAGATTCTGCTCTTTTGCCATTTTTATGGAAACGGGCCTAAGCTTATCTGTAATTCCATGACAACAGTAATGGCGTCCACAGACCCCTAATCCACCCAGCATCCTGGCTTCATCACGCACACCTACCTGCCTGAGTTCAATTCGCATTCTAAATACAGCCACCAGATCTTTTACCAGTTCACGAAAATCAATTCTGGTATCGGCAGTGAAGAAAAAAAGAATCTTTGCCTCATCCATTAAATAATGAGCATTTACCAGTTTCATGGACAGATTGTGATTAACAATTTTTTCTCTGCAGATTTTCAAGGCTTTCTCCTCTTTAACCTTGTTATCTTCATATTTATCCAGATCAGCTGCTAAGGCGGACCGTTCAATACTTTGAATATGCGTAAGATCGATTTCTTCCAGGTTTGACATTATGCCCAGCACCCTGCCCAGCTCCATACCGTACCTGGTAGGCACAATTACCAGATCTCCGCTTTTAAGCCCGGTACCATCTTCCTGTCCTTCTTTTTCAATATATAAATCCGTAGCGATGGAATGGATTATCTTTACACGATAGACAACGGCCGGGTTCTTTATTTTATCCGGAGCTTCCGCCATTTTTCCTCCATTAAATCGAAAGATCAATTAAAAGACCATTAATTTCATCAACCTTTGCAATTAGATCGAGTTGAGCGGCCTGGTTCTGCAGAATATCTGCCACCAACCGCTCGATTTTTCGATCTATAACTTTAATCCGAGTGAAATACTTTCTCTTCAATATATTAACACCTGAAATATTTCTCTCCACCGAAAGCATCCTGGCAAAGGCATATTTCAGGAAACTACTGACTGCTTTTCTATACTTCTTCACATTCTCTACGGTTGGCAGCTCTTTTAACCGCTCACCCCGTTCATGCACCCTATCCAGGATATCTTCCAGGTTCCCTTTATACTCTGCTTCTCCATTCAGTTCAGCGGCAAGCTCCTCCTCCTGCTGCTGTATAGATTCCAGCTTAGCAGAAAATTTAAGCAGCTCTGCTCTCTCTTTAGGTTTTTTCTTTTCAGGTTTCCTGAAGGGGAAAAACCCTGCCAGCGGATCAATTATAGCCATATCTAGTCTAACTTTTATTAACTGACAGGTTGGGGGCGTTTCGGAGCTATGGTTATCATGGGCAAGATCTCTACAGCACTCTCTCGTTTTCCTGAAAAGTCTTTTAACTTTGCCACCTTTATAGATTCCTGCACTTTGCAATTGCCGTTAAAGACAACACCCTCTTCAACGATAAAACGGGGGGTCTGTATATTTCCCAGCATTATGCCGGTAGAAAGGATTACAACCTTCTCATTGGCAAATATATTTCCCCGGACAACACCGCCGACAACTACAGTGCCTGCATATATTGTGCATTCAGCGCGCCCGTTTTTTCCTATTAATACCTTCCCCTTGGTCCTTATAGTGCCGCAGAAATCACCATCCACACGCAATAGCCCATTGAGATCAAATTCACCCTTAAATCGGGTACCTTCACCTATAATGGAATTAATAAAGGAACCTTCAGGAACCTGGTTATCGTTTAACATACTAACTACCTGGCACTGGTGACCGATTTCTTCATCAGCGGACTTTTAATAGTTAAAAACTGCAGGGGGTCGACAACACTGGTTCCGATCCTTACCTCATAATGGAGGTGAGGGCCGGTAGAAAGTCCGGTGCTGCCCATATAGCCGATAATCTGTCCCCTGCGAACCTCCTGCCCCTTCTCCACAATCGACTTATCTAAATGGCCATAGCGTGTATAGAATCCGTACTTATG
>DRHE01000282.1 GCA_011049745.1 Spirochaetales bacterium
GCTTTTTTATATAGCGGCTGGTAATCAATGGACTGCCAGCGGTATATCAATACCTTTACAAATACCTCAAAGATAACAAAGGTGGAAACCGGGTTTCCGGGGAGGCCGAATACAAAAGTCTCTCCCTTAGTGCCGAAGAGGGTTGGCTTGCCGGGTTTAAGGGCTATACGGTGAAATTTAATATCAACGCCTTGCTCTTTAAGCACCGAGGGCACAAAGTCGAACTCGCCCATGGAAACTCCTCCGGAGAGCAGCACTATGTCGTTTTCATCCATGGCCTGTGAGATTTTTTCCCTGATCTCTTCAGGCCGGTCGGAAATGGTGCCGTAGTAGCGGTGAGGAGAGCCCACGCTTGCCAGATGGGCCATCAGCTGGTGTCCATTACTGTTGTAAATTTCTCCTGGTTTCAGCTCTTCTCCGGGCATGCGAAGTTCGGTGCCCGTAGTAATAATACCAACAGTGGGTGGAACTGCTACTTTAACTCTGTCCATTCCCAGGGAGGCGAGTATGCCGATATCCTGGACCTTCAACACCCTGGGCTGCAGCACAGCTTCTCCCTTTTTATGGTTTTCACCCTTAAGGATCACATTGCCGTAAGGTTCCTCTTGGATAAGGCTGACGGTTCCATCCTTTTCTGCAGTATATTCCACGCGGATAACTTTGTCAGTTCCCGCGGGCATCATGGCCCCGGTCATGATCCTGGCGCATTCTCCATCTTTTATTTCCCGCAAGGGTATATTGCCGGCTGCAATGGTCTCCACCACCCGAAGGGTTTTGGACTTATCCCCCCGCCTTACTGCGTAGCCGTCCATGGCCGATTTGCTGAAGGGGGGGGAATCTATAGTAGAGCGAATCTCTTGGACCAGCGCCCTGCCCAGGGCATCAGCCAAAGAGACCTCCTCCTGCTGCGGCTGGTGTTTTATATTCCGGATTATTTCAAGCGCCAGATCAGGATCAACCATTTAATTCTCCTTATTTCAAGTATCTAGTATAATTTAACTGCTGAGGCTTTGAAGGCAAGATAAAATTTCTTTCCTATTTCCACCTGCAGATTATTAATTGAATATTCAGTAATATGAGCCTGCACAATCAATGGGCACGCCAGTTCAACCCGGTAGAGATTACCTTCCCGTGTAATATGAGTGACTTTTCCCCTGAAATTGTTCTGAGCGCTGGAGTTGATCTCTCTTTCAGAAAGGATTACGTCATTCAAAGGGAGCACTGCCGTGTTAAAGTCTCCTTTCTGCGCCGGACAGTGCAGCAGGTTTTTGCCGCTTGCAAAATAGGTAAATACCTCGTCCTGTTTTTTTACAAAACCCTTGAAGATATTTACCATGCCGGGGACTATTCTGCCTCTCTTCAAGGTCAGGAGCTCACTTCCCAGCCGGTAGGCAAAGGAGCGGTTATGGGCGGATACAATTACCGTGGCCCCCCTGTTTTGAAGCTTGAGTATCAGGGCTTCAATCAGCTTTAGAGACTTATTATCCACGTTCGCCGCCGGTTCATCCAGGAGCAGAACTTCAGGTTCCAGCACTAAAGCCCTGGCTATGGCAACCCTCTGTTTTTCACCTCCGGAAAGTTTATGTGCCTTACGGTTCTCAAATCCGGAGAGTCCGAGCAGGGTCAGTTTTTCGCTTACCTTCCGGCGGATTACCGGTGCAGCTTCTTTGCGGATCTTCAGGCCGTAAGCGACATTTTGAAATACCGAGCCGCTGAACAGGAAGGGATCCTGATGGACCAGCACTGAATGGCTGCGCATGCTCCGGTATCCCTTCCCGTTAATTGCCTCTCCCCGGAAATCGATTTGCCCCGAGCCGGGCTTAAGCAGGCCGTTGATCAGTTTAAGCAGGGTGGTCTTGCCTGAGCCATTTGGACCGACCAGCAGAGTGACCTGGTTAGCCTTTAATTCAAGCATTTCTATTCTGAGCGCCTCTTTCTGTTCATAGGAGAAATGGAGATTGCGTATGGAGAATAGAGTTTCAGCGTTCATCTTTTACCAGCCAATGCAGAATGAGATTAACGGCGAAAGAGATCACCAGCAGGATAAGACCCAGGGCCAGGGCCAGCTCGAATTCTCCCTTGCTGGTTTCCAGGGCAATTGCAGTAGTCAGGGTACGGGTATACCAGCGGATATTACCGCCGAGCATCATAGATACGCCTACTTCGCCGATAACCCGGCCGAAACCGGCAAGCAGGGCTGAGAGGATCGCTGTTTTGCCCTCTTTCAGGGTCATTATAAAGATATCCCCGGGATGGGCGCCCAGGGTTGTCAGGGTTTCAGGCAGGCGCCGGTCAATCCTGCTTATGGCCCCGTAAACCAGGGAGATAATTATGGGAAGCGAAAGCAGGGTCTGGCCGATGATAATGGCTCCGCGGCTGAAGAGCAGCCCCATACCTCCCAGGGGACCTGAACGGGATATTAAAGAGTAAACGAGCAGGCCGATGACCACAGTTGGTAAAGACATCATGGTGTTCAGGATAATGATTATCACTCTTCTGCCGGAAAAATCTTTAAAAGCCAGCAGCACTCCCAGGGGCAGGCTGATAAGGGAGCTGATCAGAATAGAAATAGATGAGAGCTGCAGAGAGGTGAAGGCAATAAAAAAGACCTCCCGGTTGCCGGAAAGGAGTAGCTGTACTGCCCTGGAGAATGACTGTAATAACATTAGCAGCCGCTATGCTCTCATTCTATTGCATCCGGATAAAAGAGGATCTCCCCCTTTTTCCTGAAGCTGCCGATAATTTTCTGGCCGGCCGGAGCAGTCAGCCACTCAATAAAGCCGGTTGCGCCGTCATAATTAACATGCGGGTGTTTTTCAGGGTTGACCGCAATGATCCCATAGGGATTGAAAAGCAGGGGGTCTCCTTCAATCAGTACCATTAACTCAATCTTGTCCTGCAGTGCCAGATAGGTGCCCCGGTCGGTCATGGTATAGGCCTGGAGAGCATCGGCCATGGTAATAACCGCACCCATTCCCTGGCCTGCTTCTTTATACCATTTTTCTTTTGGGCTGATACCTGCCTGTTGCCAGAGTTCAATTTCCTTTTTATGGGTTCCTGAATCATCACCGCGGGAGATGAAAGAAGATTCTGCCGCTCCAATAATCTTCAAGGCGCGGGCCGCGCTTTTCTGTGCCTTGATCCCCGCCGGATCATCTGCGGGTCCGATAATTACAAAGTCATTGTGCATAACGTTATACCGTTTCACCCCATAGCCCTGCTGTACAAAGAGTTGCTCGGCTTTAAGGGCATGCACCAGCACCAGGTCTACATCACCGCTGCGCCCCAGGGCCAGGGCTTTACCGGTGCCCACGGCAATAACCTTGATCTTGATACCTGTCAGCTTTTCGAATGAAGGAATCAATACCTCTAACAGGCCGCTGTTTTCCGTACTGGTAGTAGTGGCCATTTTGAGCTCCCCACTCTGCCCGGCCAATGTGGCTGCTGACAGGACAAGCAGGATCATCAGCAGGTAAAGTTTTTTCATTTTTCCTCCAAATAAAATATTTGAAGGCAAGAAAGAGGAATACAGTAAATTCTTCCTCGCCTTTCCAAAACGGGAGGCATACCTGTTTCCGGATATACCCTATCGGCAAGGCGCCATACTAATTTTTAAGCTTAGGCGCTTTTGCTCGGCGAAATTGTAATTAATTACGCGTAATTAATTACCGGCAAAGGCTATGTTAATCTTTGAGAATTGTCAAGAAGGAATAATTGTAATCTTTGGCCGGTCTTTAATTATTAGTCTTTCGATTACTGATCTTTTCTTTTCGTGTGCATGAGCTGCAGAAGCCGTAGACAACCAGTTGTTTACCCTTGACCTGTACATCTGCGGGAACCTCTACCCAGGGCAGCTTCTGTTCGGTGAGACAACGCATGCTGCCGCACTCCCGGCAGAGAAAGTGGGGATGATTACCGGGGCAGCCATACTTTAGCGGCGGGTGAGCGCAAAAACGCCAGGCTCCATCCAGCCCTTGAACCTGGTGAACCAGGCCGCTCTCAGCAAGAGTGTAGAGAGTACGGTAGATAGTTACCCGGTCAGCCGCCCTGCTCTTTTGCAGCGAAAAGATCTCCCCGGCGGTAAGGGGGCAGGCCTCTTTGCAGAGCAATTCCAATATTTTCCGGCGTGTTTGAGTAGGGCGTATATTTTTCAGGGTTAGGATTTTTTCTACATTCATGATTTTGCATCCAGAATGGTGATACTTTCCGGACGTACTGCCAGGCGCACCTTTGCTCCCTCGTTCAAGTCAATATCTGTGTAGGACCTCTGCGGGAATTCCACCTGCCACTGTAGTCCGGCGGCAGCTACAAAGAGGCTGGTATTGCTGCCCAGGGAGAGTCTTTCCACCACTCTTCCCTCCATAATATTTTGTGCCAACTGGGGATCAACGGGAATATCCGGGTATAGCAGCTTGATTTGATGGGGGGGGATAAAGATGGAAGCTCCTCCTTCAGCCCGTACCGAGGGAGAAAGCTCTAGCGCGCCCTGCTGCCAGAGAAACCAGATACCGCCCTCCTTCTGTTCTACCCGTCCGTGGAGCAGATTGCCCCAGCCCAGGGCGGGCCAGGCTCCTGCTTGAGAGCTTGAGCTCCAGAGATCACCAACCGGAATACTTCCGGTGAGGCGCCCATCTTTTATAAAGAAGATGCGGTGGCCCAGGGAGCAGACATCCTCGATATGATGGGTTACGTAGAGCAGCGGGGTTTGTGTTTCCCGGTGGAGGCGTTTCAGCTCGCGGCGCAGGCTGCGGCGCAGCGGTCCCTCCAGGGTGCTAAAGGGTTCATCCAGCAGCAGCAGGTCGGGCTCGGTTGCCAGTGCCCTGGCCAGTGCTACCCGCTGCTTCTGCCCGCCGGAGAGCTGTGCCGGGTAGCGCTTTACCAGCTCCTGAAGATGCATTCTCTCCAGCCAATCCCCGGCCTGCCGGTACCTGTTTTTGCCTGTCAGCCCGTAAGCCACATTTTCCAGGGCAGTGAGGTGAGGAAAGAGGGCCAGATGCTGGAAAACCAGTCCAATGCGGCGCTCTCCTGGGCGCAGGGTTATGCCGCCGGGTATAGCCACCAGTTTCCTGTTCCCCAGTAACATGCTGCCCCGCACCGGGGATTCCAGACCGGCCAGCAGGCGCAGGGTAAGACTTTTCCCCGCGCCGCTGGGCCCGAAAAGCACTCCTATCTCTCTCTCCATGGTAAAATCTACCCGGAGGTTGAATTGGCCAATTTGATAATTAAAGGATGCCTCAAGCCAGGCGCTCATGCTTGTTCTTCTCCATGCTTTTTACTAAGGCCAGGCTTATAATACCAATCACTGCCAGGAGTAGGGCGGCAATATTGGCTTTGGCAAAATCAAGGGATTCCATTTTACTGTAAATAAAAAGCGGCAGGGTCTGGGTGCTGCCGGGGATGTTTCCGGCTATCATCAGGGTTACTCC
>DRHE01000283.1 GCA_011049745.1 Spirochaetales bacterium
CATAGGGGCTGGGGTAATCTTTCTCGGCATTACTCCGACGATTGTCCGGCAGTTGGTTGTAAAACCAAATCAGCTAGAAAAAGAGCTTCCCTACATTAAAAACAACATTCTATTTACGCGGAGAGCATTTAACTTAAATGCAATAACAAAAAAAGCCTTTCCCGTACAGGCTTCTCTTACTGCAGATGATTTTGGCTCCGGTTCAGACATTACAAAACATATAAGGCTATGGGACAGGCGTCCATTAAAATCGACATTTTCGCAATTACAGGCCTTCAGGCTTTACTATGATTTTAACAGTGTGAATACGGATAGATACCATTTTAATAATACTTATAGGCAGGTTATGATATCCGCACGGGAGATAAAGGATACCAATTTCCCACCGTCAGCTCAGACCTGGGTAAACTTAAAACTTCAATACACCCATGGTTATGGGGTTGTTATGGCTCCGGTAGATAGGATAGGGCAGGAAGGTTTACCGGAGTTCATCATAAAAGATATACCCCCGAAAATCTCTGTGCCGGTTGCAATTGACAGGCCGGAAATTTACTACGGTGAAGAAACTTCATCATATGTGATCGGAAATACAAAAATACCCGAATTTGACTATCCAAAGGGAAATGATAATGTAACAACCCATTATAAGGGATCCGGCGGTATACAAATAAAGAACGGCTGGAGAAAGTTCTTATTTTCATTGCGTTTTTTAAGTACTGATATTCTCTTTACCAACTATCTTACCTCAAACAGCAGGATTATGATTTATAGAAGTATTCAGCAACGAGTCCCCACTATTGCACCTTTTCTATCCTACGATCAGAATCCCTATATTGTTATTTCCGGCGGCAGGCTCTACTGGATTGTAGATGCTTACACTAAAACTGATAAATTTCCGTACTCCAATATCTATAAGGATGGTTTTAACTACATACGAAACTCGGTTAAAATTACCATAGATGCATACAATGGCGACGTTAATTTTTATATTGTTGATAAAAAAGATCCGCTCATAGAAACATACAGAAAGATATTTCCCAGCCTCTTTAAGGATTTCTCTGATATGCCTGAGGACTTAAAACTCCATATGAGATACCCCAAGTATATATTCACAGTACAGGCAGATATGTATTCGGTTTATCATATGACAGACCCTCAGGTGTTCTACAATAAAGAAGATGAATGGGCAATTCCGCATGAAATATACGGTGAAGAAGAAACAGTTATGAATCCATACTATGTTATTGCGAAATTTCCAGGCGTTAAAGAGCGTAATGAATATATACTCATGCTGCCTTTTACTCCATTGAATAAGAACAACATGGTTTCCTGGGTTGCTGCTATGTGTGATCCGGAAAACTATGGAAATATGGTTGAATATCAATTCCCCAAGGAGAAGTTGATATTCGGCCCCATGCAGATAGAATCGCGAATTGATCAAAATACGGAGATATCTCAGCTTTTAACCCTCTGGGGACAGAAAGGGTCTACCGTTATCAGGGGAAACCTTCTCGTGTATCCTATTAAAAATTCGATTCTTTACGTGGAGCCGATATACCTCCGAGCTGAAAAAAGTGAACTCCCCGAATTAAAGCGTGTTGTTGTAGCATATCAAAATAAAATTGGCGTCGGGCCTAATCTAAATGATGCACTTGATGAGATATTCGGTGGGACACATGCGCAAACTCAAGCGCCTCCAGCTGTTAAGGCTGCCCAGCCGCTTAAAACTCCGGATATACAGGAGCTTATAAACCAGGCTGTGATCGATTTTAATACCGCACAGGAAAAACTCCGTGCAGGTGATTTTGCCGGATATGGAGAATACAACAAGCGCCTCCGGAAAATCCTAATGGACCTTCAGGAAAGCATTGAATGATAAGTTAACCGGAATTATCAATGTAAAGACGCCTTGGTGATGCCCTGACGCTGTTGTAGACAGCTTGTCGGATTACGGCCTGCAATGCTACAAGTTAGCTCATTCTCGCAATTTTATTAAATTACTTTTCAAAGAGACTTCCCCTGATAATTATAAAAGCAGTAAAAAACATCAAGACTAAACCGAGAAGAGCGGCCCAGGAAAAGCCCAGTGCAGCATATAAAGAAAAACCCACGATCGGCCCAAGGGCAGTGCCCATATCTGAAAAGGTTGAAAAACGACTCATAAAGAGTGCTCGATTTTCCCGGGGAGCCCTGTCGCCTGCCAGAATGTAGATACTCAGGCGGGAACCAACTGCAGCAATAAAATGTAGAGCCAGGGAAAGAATAATCAGCAGCCAGTGATTCGTCATAATCAACAACAGGAGCGCAATAATCTGCAGTGATGCAGTTGCAAGCAGCAGATATTTTCTACCCACCCTATCACTTAAAATCCCTAAGAAAGGTCCGAAAAGCAGGGTCCCGACAATTCGCACGCTTAACAGCAACCCGGTAAGGCTTGCCGTTCCCAGGTAAAAGGGCAGTGCCGGCGCAATCCGGTCTGCTACCAGCCTACCTGTAAGATTGGCAATCATCTGTTCAGTCATACTGATGGTCAGAGCGCAAAGCCACAGAGAAAACTCTGTTTTTCCCACCTGAAGTTTTCCAGCCGCTTTATGCCCCTTCTCTGTCGGTTGAATGACTGCATTCTGCTTCCGGTAAGCAGGAAAAACAAGGAAAACCCCGCAGAAGGATAAAAAACTGAAGAGTAGAAAGGTTGGTTTTATGCCCACCAGATCACAGAGGAAGCCGCCGATAAGCACACCGCCCCCGGCACCGGAACGGGTAATGGCCTGGTAAACAGCAATAATCTTACCCCGGTTGCGGTTTGTGGCTAAATTGAGGGCTGCCACATAGCCCTCAACGCGCAGGATAGACCAGCAGCCGCCCCAGAGTATACGAGCAGCCAGCAGATACCAGAAATTCCGGCACAAAGCATAGCTGACGGTTATGGATGCACCAATTATCACGGCTGCAACCAGGGGTTTTTCCGAGCCCAAGCGGTCTACCATTCTCCCGGCCAGCTCGTTGGTTAATAGCCTGATCAGCCGGTTGGCTCCTAAAAGAATACCAATTTGCCAAACTAATACATTAAATTCTCCCGGTCTGGCCGGTAGTACTCCATAGAGCAGGGCATCGCCAAGCAGGCTCAGTGCCACAATTATGGAAACCAGGAAAAAGCGGAGTTTATTTTCAGATTTAAAGAGCACTACTCTGATCGGTATTTTAAAGATAATGAATCGCAGATTTCTGCCAGCCCTGCTTCGATTATGGTTCTGAATCGGGCAGCCGATTCCAATTTTCCCTGTCGCGCTTCATTTTCCAGATTTTTAGCAGCCTGGGCAAGTTGATCAAACTCCATATTTAAGGCTGCTCCTTTTATATTGTGAGCAGTAAGAGCGGTTTTTTCACTATCGCCCAGATCACAGGCCTGCTGCAGTTTTTTCAGGTCAGCTTCCGTTTCTCTAATAAAAACCTCAACCATTCTTATAAAATCTATTTCAGCTAAGCCTATCTGGGCAGCTGCCGTTTCCCAATTATAGCTTCCCATATTTCCTGTTATCCCCGGATCTGATCTCTATATTTTTCAATCTGCCCTCATGCCGTTGGATTGCTCCTATTCTATTACCGGTAAATATATTCTAAAGGTAGTGCCTTTACCCTGCTTTGATTCAACTTCTATATAGCCGCCGTGGCCCTTTATTATACCATAGGTAGAAGCCAATCCCATACCGGTGCCTCGCCCCATCTCTTTGGTTGTGAAAAAGGGTTCAAAGATCCGCTCTCGGGTCTTCTTATCCATACCGATCCCGGTATCAGTAACTATGAGCATGATATAAGCATTGGCTTTTGCCTTAAAGATCTTCGATTGCATTTCAAGGTGATCAACATTAGCGGTTCTAAGAAAGAGATCCCCGCCCTGAGGCATAGCATCGCCTGCATTTATAAGCAGGTTAAGAAGCACCTGTTCGATCTGGCCCCCATCAGCCTTAAT
This sequence comes from Spirochaetales bacterium, assembly GCA_011049745.1. GTDB lineage: Bacteria > Spirochaetota > Spirochaetia > SZUA-6 > DRHE01 > DRHE01. Next base: position 3,971 of record DRHE01000283.1, read on the forward strand.
ATCCCTTAAATCCGCTGCCAGCTCCATATGAATGTTTATATCCCTCCTGGTTCTGGCCATTACATCAGCGGTTTCACCAATCAGTATATTCAAATTCATGATTTCCACTCTATCCCTGCCCTGCCTGGCATAGCCAAGGAGCTGCTTGATCAGGCTTGCAGAGCTTGCAACCTGCTTTTCAATACTTATTAATCTCTCATAATGCGGATGATCACTGGTCATCCCCATAAGCAGTAAGGAAGTATTGCCCTTAATGCCCATCAGCAGGTTATTGAAATCATGAGCCATGCCTGCCGCTAAAGTGCCGACAGATTCCATTTTTTCCCTTTGCCGCAGATGGGTCTGCCAGTAGTTTCTTTCGGTAATATCAACAAGAATAACAATCGCGCCTTTTTTGCCGCTGTTTACCGGTGAAATCCTGATTTCCAATTCTCTATCATTGATTACCGCCTCTACCCCTTCATCAAGAGAGCGAGAATGATCCTCCAACCTCTTAAGCAATGCCCCTATTCTCCGGCGATCACCCCCATTAAACAATTCTCTGAAATCGGAAGTTAAGAGTTCCTCCTCGGAAATACCGGATAAGGAAATCGCAGCCGGATTGGCAAAAATTATCCTGTTATCATCCGTAATCTCTATGATGCCTTCGCTTATGCTTTTTAAAACAACCTCAAAATGTCTTTTAATCGAGAGTAATTCGCCGGTGATTTCACGCGCATTATATAGCTCCTCAAGCCCCCGGATGGCTCCTGAGCCCTTCTTGGAGTTTACAACATCCGCTTCTGAGAGCACATCAAGTATATGTTTTTTCATTTTCATAAAAGGCCCTTTGGCAATGCAGGCATCCGCGCCAAAGGAGATGAAATCCACCTTTTGGTCCACAGCTATTGCCGAAAGAATTACCAGGTAGGTCTTTTCAAATTGCGGTTTCCGGCGGATAATACGGCAGAGAGTCTCGCCGTCAATGCTGGGCATGATCAGA